>QMOF01000014.1 GCA_003650185.1 Chloroflexota bacterium
ACAAAGCCCACATGACCGCCCGCCTCCATACCCTGCACAATGATCATGTCCGCCCCGTCCTGCTCCGCCCTGACCGCATGTCTGAGAGACCCCACCATGGCCATGATCTTGATGTCATGGCCTTTGACTGCCTGGATCACCCACCTGGGATTGCCCCTGGAATGGCAGATCACCGGCACTCTCTCCTCGATGAAGACCTGGGCAAGGTCCTCATATCCAGGACTGCCGGCGATCAGGTTCACTCCAAAGGGCTTGTCTGTCAGATCCCTGATGGCCCGGATATCCTGACGTATCTCCTCGGGAGACAGCCGGCCCGATGCCAGGATACCAAACCCGCCAGCGTCGGAGACTGCGGCCACCATCTGGGGGACTCCCACAAAATTGGCTGGCGCCTGGATGATTGGGTATCTCATACCGAGCAGGTCGGTTACTCTTGTTCTCATACAGGCAACTAGCTTCGCCTCAACAACCCCGCGGCGCCTACTCTTCCTCCTTCTCTCTCCAGACGCCGTCCACAAAGACCATTTTGTCCTTCTCCTTCACACGCGTTCCTCTAAACGTGGTGGTGTATTCCTGCGGCAATGTAACTCCAGCGTCCCTAGCGTATCTTATCATCCTGGTAATCTCAACCACCTTGACTGCTACCTGGTGTACTCGGGCCATCCCTGACTTGTCGTCCAGTACCCCGTGCTCCAGATACGCCGGTCTTTGCCCAAATGCCGCCGTGCTGGCAACAACCCAGCCCCGGGCCACCACAAAGCCGGCCCCTCTGCCCACGACCTCCAGGTCCTCAAGCGCACGTTCCATGCCCATGCCGAGGAACCCAACGCTCAGGAGCCCGGAGACCTTGTTCCTGAAGTTGTAGGTGAAGAACTGATGGTAACGCCACCGGGAAATCAGGATATGCATCAGCGGTGCAGCGCCGACATTCCATACAGGAGCCCCGAGGATCATCCCATCACTGGCAATCATCTTGTCGAACACCATGTGGGCGTCGTCCTCTATCTTGCACGGTGACCTGTTCTCTATGCACCACTGGCAATGGCGACACATTGCGATCTTCTTGTCGGCCAGGGTGATGAACTCCGTCTCAACCCCCGGCACCTGTCCCGCTGTGTTCAAAGCCTGCTGGACCATCGTATCGCAATTGCCACCCTTGACAGGCGTCATGGAAATACCCAACACCTTGATGTTGACCGGTATCATCTAATATCACTCCCTGATCTCTCGAAACTCGGATAAGCGTCCTGACAGGCCATCGCGGCCCCGCCCCGAAATGAGCTGAGCACGCCCGCGCAAGGCGGCCGGTGCCTCAGCTCTACTTCTTCTCCACCGGCCTTGAGAACTCCTTGGGCGGACCCTTCTTCGCCAGTTCGCAAACCAGGGCAGCAATCGGGCAGGCTTGGTTCACCTCATGAGCAATGGCCAGAGCGTAGCTGAGGTCCTTGGCCCCGACATAGTAGGTGGGTGGCGGCGGGTCAGTCCACATGGACTTCAACCACTGCCAGTTCTGCACCGAGAAGCTGTTGCCCGATCCTATCTTGATATGCTCTACCAGCATCTCTTCCGTGGCACCATTCTTCATGCCCCAGGCTATCGCCTCAGCGGCCACCCAGGCATTGATGATGGCGCACATGTTGTTGGCCAGCTTGACGATCTGCCCCATTCCGATAGTGCCGCAGTACGTGATTTTCCCCATCCTCTCCAGCACTTCCCGGTACTTCTCCAGGGCCTCCTTATCACCGCCAACGCTGATACCCAGCGTCCCCGCCTCAGCCCCCATCCGAGCGCCAACCACCGGCGCATCGAACACGTCGACCTTCTTCGGCTGGGCCGCCGCGGCCACCCTCTTGCAGAAAGCAGGCGAATACGTGCCCATCAGGAGAATACCGTCGCCCGCCTTCACACCCTCCAGCAACCCGCCAGGACCGAAAATCACCTCGTCTGCCTGCTTGTCATTCTGGACCATGATGATGCTGACGTCTGACGCCTGGGCCACTTCCTTTGGCGTCTTGACCTCCATGGCCCCCAGGCTCTTCATCTCCTCGATAGGCTGCCGCCTCACATGACCGCAGACGGTAGTCTGATAGCCACCGGTCACCAACCTCTTTGCCATAGGAAGCCCAATGTCCCCCAAACCTATGAATCCGACCTTCTTCTTCTCGTCACCCATTTCGTTACCTCCCTTGTCACTTGCTAGCATATTCCGCGGGTCTGGAAGGAACCACCCGCAGTAGAAGGGCAAGCTACCCGCCGTCACACAAAGGCCAACAGCGGAGGCTCATCCGGCAACGCGCTCCATAGCGCAGTCAGCATTGCAGATGCCTATTTCCTCTTGTATCTCATGAACTTGTGCTCATCCAGCTCCACGTAGTTCTGAGGTGGTATGAGCAACGTCGTCATGGTATGCTCGATAATGGCCGGTCCGTCGATTCTGTTCCCAGCCTCCAGCAGGTCCTGCTCCCACAGATCAAAGGTGATCCAGCCTCCATCGAAGAAGGCATCGCGCTGGCCCTTGTACGCCTTCTTGGGAGGTTCCTTTCCCTGGATGGGATAGCTGACTATCACAGGCTTAGGTTTCCTGGCCACCGCCTCAACATATACCTCGGTGATCTGGTAGCCGGACTCGGGGAAGCGCGCCCCGGCCGGATATATCTTGGTGTAGTGCTTCTCAAAGGCGCCGATGACCTTGTCCAAGTCTTCGAGACTGCTCACCCGGGAAACCTCCACTGGGACCTCCCAGTTGGAGAGTTGGCCTATATAGCGGCAGGATATGCCGTGCCTGAAGAAGACCTCATCGGGCGGTATGCCCTCAGCCTCGAGCTCCTGGTAGCCGCGCTCCTCCATTTCCTGCCATGCCTGGCTCAACATGCTTCCCTGGTACATCTTGATGTCGTCCGTCATATCAGGCGTCAGAAAGAAGGTGACAGCCTTGTCGTAGCGATGGAAGTAGTCGGCCGCAGCCACGCCGAAAGAGGAGAACACCGCTGCCCACGGGACAACGATCACCTCCGCGAACTCAATAGCCCTTTCCAGCCCCCACAGATGCAACGGGCCAGCAGCACCGTACACCAGCAGAGTGAACTCGGCCGGATTCAGCCCCCTTGACAGGAGCACTCCGTTAATGTGGTCGGCCACCCTGGCGTGCAGC
This sequence comes from Chloroflexota bacterium, assembly GCA_003650185.1. Classification (GTDB taxonomy): domain Bacteria; phylum Chloroflexota; class Dehalococcoidia; order UBA2247; family RBG-13-53-26; genus B9-G15. Next base: position 3,152 of record QMOF01000014.1, read on the forward strand.
AGTTCCAGAATCTTGCTGCAAACGTCGAACACATCCTGGCCGAGTGGCTCAGCTATCCTCTTGGTAAGCTCCGCCTCGGCCCTGTCCCTGTTCACCTTGATCGTTCCGCCCAGATAGTAGTCGGGGTCAAGATATCTCATGGTAAGGTCTATGTCCCCGATTGTGGTCTGGTCGGAGACATACATGGTCCCCAGGTCTGCCTTCACGCTCTCGGGGCCTATTGTGATCCGTTTCGTCACCGGGTCTGCGTGAACCACGTGGCTGCAACCGGCTCCGATGGAGTCGATGGCGATCATGGGCATCCTCAGCCGGTGACCGGAGAACTCAGGCTCTTTCCTCACCGGCAGCAGCCCACCGGCAATAAGCCCTACGTCACAGGTGGTGCAGCCCAGGTCCCAGCACACCATGTTGGGCACATTCAGGAAGTCCGCGATGAACTTGCCCCCGAGCAGACCACCCACCGGGCCCGAAATGGCTGCCTCGGCCAGCTTCGGGTAGCGGATGGTGGCCGCCGCCCCATAGCCGAGCAAGGTCAGCAGCTCATGTTTGTATCCTTCATTCCTGGCCGCCTCCTCAACACGGAAGTACTTTCTTCTGGCAACCTCTGCCGTGTAGCACTGAATGAGGAGGGTCTTCAACCTTTCGGTCTCATTAGGCACGGCACACATTTCGTAGGAGGCGACCACCGGTGTGTCAAGACCACGCTGTTGCACCATTTCACGGGCGATCTCGGCAATCCTCATTTCATGCTGTGGATTGGCATATGACCCCAGGGTAAGGACCCCTATTACTTCAACCCCGGAGTCGAGCAACTCCCGGACGGCCTGCACCGCCTCCGACTCCACCAGGGGGATTACCACCTGACCTGGGAAGTAATGATGGGCCATGTAATAGCTGCCAACGGAGACCCGCTCCGTGACTTCTTTGACGTTCTCCGGCTGAACCATCCATGGGGTATGCTCATGAAGTTGCTGGTGGAGAATATCCTCGTACGACTGCCCTATCCACGTGAGACCTCTTTCGATGATGGGGAGTTGGGCGAATCCCCTGGTCACTATCAGGCCCACTTTGCTTCCTGACCGGGTGACCAGGATATTGACCATAGCCGTGCCCGTGTAGGTGGACGATCGGGCTGCCTGGTGTATCTGGGCCGTGGTCATTCCCCAGCGTGCAGCTGCATCATTTAGCGAACCAAGGTAGCTGACGCTCTCGTCTTCGTGGTTGGTCAAGAACTTGCCCGTTGAGAACTGGCCGTCTTCGCCGACCAGGAAGCAATCGGTCATCGACCCGCCAGCATCCAGGGCAATTATGAACCTCTCTTCTACCTTCTCTGCCATTCTATCCCTCCTTGGCCCACTCTGCGGGCCGCTCTAAGGTCTTGTCCTGGAACCAGTCTGGTGACTCGTCGGGCAACGGCGTGCCCAGCCAGTCCCGGTAGAAGGTGTCCAGGTCAGGCAGCATCTCAAATATGGGCGGGTATCCCTCCGGAACAATCTCGGTGCCCAATTGAGAGAAGCATCCCGGGCAGTAGTACTCTCTGATCTCGACCAGGTGTGGTTCGGGCGCCGCCTCCTCAACCGCCACCACTTCCGCCATCTCCTCAAGGGTCTTCCTGGTGCGGATACGGCAGCCAAGCTTCCAGTTGACTCGATAGTCGCCAAACTCATGACCGCAATCGCACTTCACCACCCTGCCACCACCTTCCTTGGCCACGATGTACAGGTGGTCCGAGATTCGAAGCAGTATCTTGTCTTTCCAGGGCACCCTCTCCTGTAGCACCTCTAGGTACTTCCAGAAACGGTCGTTGTCCTTGGGAGCCAGGCGAATGGCCTTCTTCACCTCCTCCCAATCGAGCTTGCCTTCGACGAGGAGCCTCAGATGCTCTTTCGGAAAACGGGTATCTCTTTTCTGCTCCATGACACCCCTTTCTATAGCGCGTAGTCCTCGGGCAACTGCCACATGCCCATGAACTGGGTCCGGAACTTGCCCCACTTCAAAGCATCGGCAAACATGTTGTAGACATCCTCATGCCACGCTTTCTTCAGCGCTACTTCCCTCTCCTGCCTCCACCAATCCTTTGCATCAAGGGACTTCTCCTTCCGTGTGTTCCGCATTTGCTGGCGCAGCGCGTCGCTCGCAGCCACGTCCACCTTTCCGTCCTTGTCAATCACCGCGCCGTAAGTAGTCCTGGCCACATCGGCTGTGACCCAGCCGTACTTCACGTCGTTCTCGATCAGCTTATAGTCTCGCTCTAAGACGTCGCCCCAGCCCCCTCTGCAACCAGAGGTACTCCCGAACAGGTCACCGTCCTTGCAGACGATGTTGGGCGTGGCACCCTTGAAGGCTTCGACACTGCCAGCTTTCAGCGTCCCGTCTTCGAGCCATTGCCTCATCTCGACGAAACTTCTCGGGTAGGGCTTGCCCTCTTCCAAAAGCTCTCTCATGTTGGTGTCATGGGCAAACACCACGACATCGTTCGGTCCCGGATAGCCACCGCACATGCCCATGCCAGCACGGCCCATACCATTGGTAGAACCAAAAACGGCCACAACCAGGGACTGGCCTGGGTCGGTGATCATCTGCATCATGCCCACTCCCAGTCCACCCCTGAACTTGCCATGGCCGCAGTAGTTGGGCACAAGGACCTTGCCTATGTTCAGGTTGGTGGGCTGCAAGAACTCACCCAGCTCGGTTTCGCCCAGGTCAGGCGCAGGGTTAGGGGAGCAGACCATGGCAGCCTCACCATCCTTGTACGGCGTTGCGCCCGATGCCCAGCAAGTGATGAGGGTCATGTCGCCGCCAGCCCAGCGGAATCCGTCGCCCATGACACCGGCCAGACCGTACCCGACGCCGGCGGCGTCCTGCGGGAAACACTCTTCCAGGTAGCCCCTCGCAAAATAGGCCATGCTCAAGGGGTTGTGGAACAGGAAGATATACTTGCCGACCTCAGCCAGTGACATCACAGTGGCGGCATAAGGGTTCTGCGGATTGAACATACAACCCGGCGGCAGGTTCCAGCTCGTCATGTAGTAGAGCGCCGTGTTCAACGTCTGTGTGTAGGCAAACATCGGCCAGCAGCCCAGCGAGGTCAACATTCTGATGGCGGGCTCGTAGGCGTTGCAGTGGAACTCGGCTTCACTGGACAGCCCCTCCACGTCACAGTGAATCCTGCCATCAGGCAAGATTTGAAGCTCGCCCGGCTCATGAAGTAACCAGTCCCTGTTCGATCCCGCAAACAGCTTCCCCACCACCCCCTTGTACTTCACCATGTTCAGGTGGAGATAGTGATATATTCCTGGAACAGCCTGAGTCTTGATCCTCTGCACCAGCAACCGCCTCTCACGTTCAATGATCTCCTTTATGCCTTTCCTGAAGTACTCCACCCCAAACTCTTCCACTATGCCCAGTACAGCATCATGTAATGCCGCACACCCGGCCGTCCTCATCTTGTCGTCAAGAATATTGAAGGCCTCCGTCCGCGTGCGCCTCTTCCAGTGCAACTCCCACCACTTCTCCGTCTTGAAGTTGGTCCCTATCTTGGTTGGGGGAACAGTGAAGCCATCGGTGAAAACACTGGGCGAGATTACACCGAGACCGCCCGGCTGGAGACCCCCGACATCGGTGATATGGTTCAGACCCACCGTCCAGCCGATCAGCTCGTCCTTGTAGAAGATCGGTATGAAATTGTAGCAGTCCGCATTGTGCGGAGCCCCGTATAACGCATCATTATTGAAGAAGACGTCACCCGGCCTGATCCCAGGGTCATCTTCGAAGCCCAGGTTGGCGATGGAACGGATCATAAAAGGAAAAGCCTGGATGTGACCAGCGAGCCCATAGGAGGCAGAGACGACATCACCCTCCGGCGTTGCCAGCAGGAACAGCAGCTCGCCCTGCACCAAAGACATAGGATTGGCCGAAATCAGTTTGGCCATCTCCCTGGCATTTATGCAGGCGGCCACTAGTCTCATCTGGAACCTCATGAACTTGGCTGGGTCACCCTCAACCAGTTCGAGTTTCTCCAGCCCATAGGCATAACCGCTGTCTTCAAACAGCTTCTCCCTCTCCGCAACTACTTCCTTCAGCGTCTTACCCTGGTAACATATACCCATTTCGCCTCCTTCTAGAGAATCACACCTTGACTGAAGCGCGGGCGCGCCATCGGAACCACACGACTGCAAGAGGAATGAGCGGCGTACTCCACCTCTTGTGTCGACCACAATCCGCCTGGCGACCTGCCTCACCCCGGCACCACTCACCCCAGGGCAGCTATCGCCACAGGCACCCGCCAAGCCAAATCGAGCTGTCTCATACTCCACAAGAGACAGCCCCGTTCGCGCTTGCTGCCCGGGGCTATCTCCGTCGCTTCACCTTTGCTAACCTATCAGCCGACAGCGGCACCATATGCCAGGACCAGGACTCGTACCCAATTCCGCTAACGCCTACGGTATCTCTTTGAGATCTTCCGCGATTTTCACCCACCCGTCGCTCGCCAGTATCAGGTTTTCCTCAGCCGCGTCCCACCGAAGCACCACCATCTCATCTGTCACGTACCGTCTGGTCTCGGTGAACCCGCGCTCCGAGCCCGACCAGTCGACCATGTACTGAACCGCGGTGTCATAGTAGGCCTGACCGTCAAAGTCCTCAAAGCCCACCTGTCTCACCGCCTCCACAAGAATATCAAGGGCGAACTTCTGCATAGCCCCGCCACCCAGATAACCCATACCAGCATGAACCAGGTCGTCGGCCACCGACTGCTCATGGTGCTTGTAGACAACGTCCTTCACATACTTGCAGTCGGGGTACTCCGTCGGATCGAGGTGCCACCAGCCCCATCCTTGTGTGTTCAGGCTACCATCTACGGCATCCCAGCCGCAGTAGTCCACGATGTATCCCAGATATGCCGTCGGCGACTCTGTCGATATGAACGTTCCGGTACCTCCGGCATCTCTGTACTGCTTGATGAACGTGGCCGGCTGCAAGGCGCCAGTGCCGCACAGACTGACATAGTCAACGTTCTTCAACGCCTTGACCTCGGCTACCCACTCCGTGGTACCTACCGGGGCCAGGTTACCACTGACGTACTCGAATTTGTCCGGGAAGGCCGCACAGTAGTCCCGGGCGCCTTCCTCCTGCTCCCTACCCCAGCCGTCATCCCAACCCGTCGAGGCCAGGGTTGGCTTGCCCACCGTGTCGTACTTGCCCTCCGCCTCCCACTGCTCGGCAATCCAGTCCAGCATCAGCATTATGGACCAGCGGCCCGGTACGCTGAAGGCAAACACCCACCCGGGGTCCTCTATCATCGGGAGCGTGGTGGCCATTCCCAATACCGGGACCTTGTCTCTCTCTGCCAATGGCATCAGGGCCTCCGTGGCATCGGAGAACACCGAGATTATCACCTTCGCCCCACGGTCCTTGAGCCTCTGATAGCCGGGCACAAACCTGGCTGTGTCGAACGCCGTATCAAAGTTCATAACCTCGAACTGCACGCCCGGAACAGGCTCCTCCTCGTTTATCTCCTTGACCATATCCTCCAGGGCCCAGGTCATAGGCTCCAGGGCGCTCGCTCCCACGCCCGAGAGGTCGGTCAGATTGCCTATGACCACAGTCTGCCCCCCGTTGCCACCACAACTCAGCCCGAGGGTGGCGGTCAACGCCAGAATCGTGAGGCATGATACACCCAACTTCGTCCACCTGCGCTTCATTTCTCCCCCTTTCTCCCTCGATTCCCGTTTGCCAAGTCAAATGCAATCGCCCAACGCTGTCTCATCGGGCCAGATCATAATCGCAGCCTACCTCGCTTTCAATCCACGAAATGGCGCAATCGCACACCCAATAGCCCTTAGCTGGCAGTGCGCTGGAGGTGTTCCTTCCCGCCCGCCGCGCTTAGTACAGGCCCAACCCGTAGTAGGGCGGCCTACGCGCTGCTGGCATATGCAGTACGCCTTTTGCACAACCTCCGTATACATCCTTCTCCACCAGTAAATACGGCACACAATACCTGGCCAACGTGCTGTCGAGATCGCCGGTACTGCCGCCTACATTATTGCGCCTTCGCTCTTCAGCGCGCCCAGGTCATCCCAGCTATACCCCAGCTCAAGCAGCACTTCCTCTGTGTGCTGCCCTAACTCAGGCGCCAGCGTTCTCACTGACGCCGGCGTCTCACTGAACTTGACCGGGCTGTTCACCGTCTTGAACCGCACACCGGGCGCATACTCCAGTTCTGTGAAGAAATCGTTCTCCCACGCCTGCGGGTCGCTGGCCACCTCCAACGGGGTCTGAATACGCCCCAGAACCAGGTCATATTCCTGGGCGATTGTCTCCCACTCGGCAGCGTCTTTGGCACCTATGATCTCATCAAGCGTCGCTATCAAAGTCATGTTCTGCTCCATCCTCTTCGTATGAGAATCAAACCTCTCGTCCTTTTCCCATTCGGGTTTGCCAATGGCCTTGCAGAAGGAGGGCCAGTAGCGGTCTGTCTGCGGCATGACGAGCATTACCCATTTCCCGTCTTTGCACTGGTAGCAGTTCCACAGTGCATTTGTGACGGTCTTCCGGTCCGTCTGCTTGAGGTTGACTCCCTGGTGCAGTGCAGTGCCGATATCGAACATAAGCCCCCAGACGGCCATGTGATAGAGGTTGATCTCGACCTTCTGCGCCACACCTGTCTTCTCACGGCAGAACAGGGCAGCAGCAATTGCCCCAGCGATTCCCGGTGAAGACAGGTTGTCTCCCAGGCCCGGCCTTTGTGGGCGCAGCGCTTCATTAGGTGCCGATATTCTGTCCATCATGCCGCTTCTGGCCCACCAGGCCGCATAATCGAACCCGGGCTTGTTTCTATCAGGCCCTGCGGTACCATACCCACTGCACTGGCAGTAGACCAGCCCCGGGTTTATCCTGCGAAGGGTCTCGTAGTCGACTCTTGCCTTCTCTATAGCACGCGGGTCAAAATTGGTGGCGAAGACGTCCGCTTTCTCCACCAGCTTGTACAGTACCTCTCTGCCCCGATCGGTCATCACATTGAGACCTATGCCCCTCTTGTTCCGGTTGAAATAGTGAAACCACATGCTCGGCTTGATATCGGCTGGCGGTGCCTGCCCTTCTATCGCCTGAGGGAACCTGACCGGATCGCCACCCGCCTTGAAGTTCTCTATCTTGATGACATCCGCTCCCCAGTCAGCGAGAATGGCGGTCGCCGTGGGCACAAGCAGGAAATGGCCAAACTCGATGACTTTTACCCCCTCCAAGGCTCCCTTTGCCATGCTTTCACCTCCTGGTCTGCAATTGTCGGGCAATCCCAGAAGAAGACCGATCCGGCTCTGGACTGCCTGGTCTTTCTGGCAGCTTCAAGACACCTGCAATGTAACGCTCTGCGCAGAGGGCAGCCAACGGACAGGGCTGCCCTATTTCGTGCGCGATCCTCAAGGCGTAGTCAAGGTCCTTGGCCGCCAGATAAAACGTGGCCGGTGGCGGTTCGACATTCATCGATTTCACGAACTCCCAGTTCTGGACTACCCAGCTATTGCCCGTGCCCAATTTCATCAGCTCCACCAGCAACTCTTCATCAGCGCCGTTTCTTATGCCCCAAGATATGGCCTCAAAAGCGGCCTGCACATTGATCATCAGCGCCATATTGCTGGCCAGCTTCACAATCTGGCCCATCCCAAGTTCGCCACAGTAGATGACCTTTCCCATTGTCTCTAGAATGGGACGATACTCCTCGGCAAGCCTCCTGTCTCCACCCACCATGATGCCCAGTTCCCCGGTGGCTGCCTTCAGCTTGGTACCCGTAACGGGAGCATCGAGCACGCCGACGCCTTTCGCCTCAGCCAATCTGCCGACTTCTCGACAGAACTGGGGCGAAAGAGCACTCATCATGATGATCCCCAACCCCTGCCTGGCCCCTTCCATAATGCTCTTGGGTCCAAGGATCACCTCCGCTGACTGAGAATCGTCCCGAACAGCGGTGATCACAACATCCGAGATCTCGGCTACAGCGCTAGGTGAGGCCACCTCCCTGGCACCCAGCTTCTTCATCTCCTCCACCGGCTCCCGGCTGACATGACTACATACCGCCATCGAGTACCCATGGCTTATCACCCTCTTCGCCATGGGCAACCCAACCTCCCCCAGGCCAATGAACCCAATCCTTGGTGTTGTTCTTCGAACCTCCGCCACCCTCTCTATACCCCCTCTGTCCTTGAGCTGCCGCTTTAGCCGCGGCCTCACCGAATGATGCCACAACAATCAACCCACCCCACCATGATCATCCTCTGTTACCTGGTGATCCTGTCACTCCAGGAAATGCTATTTGCCGCACTCTGTCCGGTCAATCCAACCCAGCACGCATTCTGAGGCTGCACACGGCTTATTATTCGATGCGCCCCCTGAGGCAGCATGTGCTGGCCGGGCTTATAACCCCGTACCCCCAAACCGCATAATGTCCTACGCCATATCAACAGGTGCATTACGCATGCCTGGCAAAGAGACTTGCCCAAGAGAGGAGTATCACCATGGCCATTGGCTGTTCCACCCCAACAGGCCGCTCCAACATACCCGTGACGCAACTGCCAGGAGCCGCCCGGCGTCACTTCGGCAACGCCGATTCCTTGAACGGAAGCATCACCTCGGCCGTCCAGCCGCCGTCGACCACAAGAACCGTGCCAGTGACATAAGCGGCATCATCTGAGGCCAGGTACAAAGCAGCTCTAGCAACGTCCTCGGGTTGCCCTGCTTTTCCCTGAGGTATCAAGTCCATTCGGACTCGGGCGATCGATGGCCCGCCCATGGGCGTCTCGATCACCCCGGGGCAAATACAGTTCACCCGGATGTTCTGCCTGGCATACTCAGCAGCCATCGTCTTGGTCAGCACAATGATTCCCGCCTTGGAGACACAGTAAGGAGCTATCCTTGCTTTGCCTCCCAGCCCCATGGTCGAGGAGGTGTTGATGATGACCCCGCCTCCCTGCCTCAGCATCAGCGGGATGGTACGCCTGCAACTCAGAAACGCGCTCTTCAGATTGATGTTCAGCGTCTCGTCCCAGTCTTCTTCTTCCACCTCGGCAGTGGGCGCCACCGGCCCCTGTATACCGGCATTGTTGTAGAGAATATCCAGTCGTCCATACGTATCCATCACCCTGCTGATCATCCTTTCGACGTCAGCGGCCCTCGACACGTCCGCCTCGACGAACGTGGCCTCGCCACCCGATTCCTCGATACTTCTGACAGTCTCTCGCCCTCCAGTAGCCACGCAGTCAACCACTGCTACCCTGGCACCCTCACTGGCGAACAGATAGGCTCCAGCGCGTCCTATGCCGGAGCCCGCGCCCGTTATCAAAGCTACCTTTTCGTCCAGCCTGCCCATATTCAACACCCCTTCAGATACGGTCGCCGTCGAGACCACCCCCATCACCCACTGAGGCCGTTGCCCTCTTGCCCAGCCACCGAGTCTGCGCGGGTGCTACCGTCTATTCCCCTTCACCCGGCGCCTCTTTGAACGGCATGATCGCATCGGCTGTCCACGCCCCGTCGACCACGAGGGCATGTCCGCTAACGTACCTGGACTCATCCGACGCCAGATAGAGGGCTGCATAAGCTACGTCCTCTGGTCTCCCTGGCTTGTTTCCCAGCGGAATGACTTCAGTGTGAAGCAGCGGGAGCCAGTCCCTGGTCATCTCGGTCTCGATCATCCCCGGGCAAATGCAGTTCGCCCTGATATTGGCACTGGCGTACTCCAGGGCCATGGTCTTGGTCAACATGATTACGCCTGCCTTGGAGGCACAGTAATGACCGATATTCCGCTTTCCGGTCAGCCCCTCAATGGATGAGGTGCTGATAATCGACCCTCCACCGGCCTTGACCATTTCCGGTATGGCATATTTCGAACCCAGAAACACGCCCTTGAGGTTTGTGTCCACCACTCGGTCCCACTCCTCCTCAGGCATATCACCCGTCGGAAGGGTGTCCCCGATAATGCCAGCGTTGTTGTACAGGATGTCCAGCTTTCCATAAATGTCCACGGTGACCTGCACCATTCTCTTTGCGTCATTCGCCCTGGTGACGTCGGCCTGAACGAAACGGGCCTCGCCCCCGGCAGCTTCGATCATTGCCACCGTGTTCTGGCAGCCCGCTACATCAATGTCGGCGACCATTACCCTGGCCCCCTCTCGGGCAAACAGGACTGCCGTGGCCCGACCGATTCCCGATGCAGCACCGGTAATCAGGGCAACCTTCCCATCGAGTCTACCCATGCTCCGTACCTCCTTGCTTCAGCCGAAAGACGCCTGCGGAGGCCGGCGTCGTACCCGCATTGCCGCCCACCGGAACAACTACTGGCCGCCGGGCCGGGCAGAGACTGGACTATATCCCCACCGCGAAGCCAGCCCCGTCGGCGACGGCTCCCTTGATAAGCCCCAGTCCCTTGCAATCGCCAGCCTGATAGACCGCCGCGTCGCTACTTTCCAAAGCCTTGAGTAGTGCAGCGTTTGGACGAATAGCCTCAGCCAACACCACCGTGTCGGCCTCAATCGCCCGCCTCCGTCCTTCCTTGTCAATTGCCGCCACACCTGCACCAGTGATCTGCTCACACCTCATCTCTGTCATCACGGCTACGCCCTTGTTTTGCAGCCTGTCTGCCAGCACCCACCTGCTCGGTATGGCCAGCTCTTCCGCAACCTGTTGTCCGCCCGTCACCACCACAACCCTCCTGCCCCTATCCGCCAGAAACTCGGCCAGCTCGCAGGCAACAAAATCGCCACCCACTACCACCACTCTCTCTCCGATGGGCATCCACAACCTCGTCAAGCATCTCAAGGTGGATGGCTTCGAGCGCACCAGTACAGGTCTGCCAAGATACAGGACTGTCCGCTGCCATCGGGAGAGCCTGACCCTGGCATCCTTGCCAAGGTGACCGTTCAGGATCTGCCGCAGCATCGCGCCGCTGAGGACGTTCCGTCCATCGGCGCCTGGTATCCGCGGAGGGTCCAGAGTTGGCCCTAGTGCAAGGACGGTCGCGTCTGGATTGATGCCCTCGATCATAACTGGCGTTACTTCGGCCCCGAACTTGACCTCTATCGGCAGCTTCTTCACCTGTGTAGCCAGGTAACGCAGGAACTCCTCATTCTCCCTGCTCAGCACGGATGCGAAGAACAAGGACCCACCCAGGCGCCTGGCCTTCTCACATATTGTCACCCTGTGTCCCCTGAGTGCAGCCACTCTGGCCGCCTCCATCCCAGCCGGCCCACCACCGGCCACCAGCACCCTCTTCGGCTTCGGCGACTGATCAAGTTTGAACTCGCCCTCTCTCCCCGCAGCCGCGTTGACCGCACAGTACATGCTGTCGCTCATGAATATCTGGTGAATACAGGTGTAGCAGTTGATGCACGGTCTTATGTCCTCCACATTGCCGGAGACAAGCTTGTTCGGAAGCTCAGGATCGGCGATGAGGGCTCTAGCCATGGCTATGAGGTCGGCCTTGCCTTCGCGAAGGACCTTCTCGCCAAGCTCGGGGCTGATGCGGCCTACTGCTATGACCGGTACATTGACAACCTTCTTCACCCCTTCAGCCAGAGGCACCAGACTGCCCGGGTCGTAGGCCAGCGGGGCTCTGGTGAAATTGACGCCAATATCGCCCCCATACCCACTGACATTGATGGCATCAACCCCGGCTTCCGCGATCATCTGCGCCAGCTCCCGGCCATCCTCGGGCGTGATCCCGTTCTCCAGGCCGAACTCCCTGCCGTCAATGCGACACCACACAGGATAGTCCCTTCCTACCCGCTCTCTGACTGCCTTGATGATCTCAAGGAGAAACCTGGACCGGTTCTCCAGGTTACCGCCATACTCATCCCTCCGCTTGTTTGAGTGCCCAGACAAGAACTGGGCTATGAGATAGCCGTGGCCGGCGTGTATTTCCACGCCATCAAGTCCCGCCTTCTTGGCCCGCTCCGCTCCGTCGGCGAAGCGCTGCACCAGCTCGCCGATCTCCTTAACCGTCAATTCCCTGGGTGTTTCACGCCCGGGTAATACACCCGGTTGCAGTATGGCAGAAGGCGCCACCGGCTGGTGCCCACCGTTGCGTTCCGGTCTCGAATACCGACCTCCATGCTGTAGCTGTATGAGCACCCTGGCACCGTGTTGCTGGATGGTCGCAGCCAGATCAGCCAGCCCCGGGATGAAACGGTCATCATATATACATATCTGGTGCGTAATGAGCTTGCCCACCAGGTCAACCAGGCCAACCCCAAGGACTATGGTGCTCACACCACCCTTCGCCCGTTCCTCGTAGAAGTCCTTCTGCCGCTGGGTGATGAATCCGTCCTCAGACGCATAGTTCAGGCCCATGGCAGCCATTACCAGACGGTTCCTCAGCTTCAACTGCCCTATCTGGCAGGGTTCAAGCAGTTTCCTAAATCTGGAGTTGCCATTCATGATCCACCCTGGCCCCTTTCGAATACGGCGCGGCGGGCTTTCGCCCACCACCTGAGATCCCCAGGCTACTTCTTCCGATACCAGATCAGCTTGTACTCGTCGAACTCCACGTAGTTCTCCGGTGGCACAATCAGTGTGGTCATTGGGTGCTCTATGACGGCCGGGCCGTCAATCTTGTTTCCCGCCTGGAGCAAGTCCATCTCCCAGACATCGAAGTCGACCCATCTCCGATGGTACACTTCCCTCTTGCCTTTGTAGGCACTCTGCGGTGGTTTCTCACCCTCCAGCGAGTGCCTGGCAATGACCGGCTTGATCCGGTCGACCATTGCCTCGCAGTACACTCCCGTGATGGCGTAGCCCATCTCAGGCATGCGGGCAGCCACCGGGTATATGGTGGTATAGGCCTTCTCAAAAGCATCGATCAGGTCCTGCACGTCCTGCGGCGTCTCAACTGTGCTCTTCTCAACAGGTGCTTCCCAGCTAACCATCTGGCCCAGGTATCGGGCATATATTCCGTACCTGAACCTGATCTTGTCTCTGGCATAGCCTTCGTTCTCCAGCTCCTGATAAGCCCGCTCCTTCAGCTCCTGCCAGGCCGCATTGACGCCCATGCACAGGTACACCAGCACCTCGCCAGGCTGACCAGCGGGTAGGATGCACATGACGCTCTTCTGGTACCGATGGAAGTACTCGGCAGCGGCCACGCCATAGGCCGAGAAGGCCGCTGCCCAGGGACAGGTAACGACACCGGCCAGGTCCATTTCCTCCACCAAGCCCCACATGTGCAGCGGCCCACTGCCCCCATAGGCAATCAACGTGTACTCAGAGGGGTCTAGTCCCTTCGACTGCAAGGTTGAGGTGATGTGGTTCTTCATGCCAGCATGCAGCAGATCCAGGACCTTGCCGCACACATCGTAAAGGTCTTGCCCCAACGGCCTGGCCAGCCGCTCCTCCAAGGCTCGCGAGGCCGCTTCTTTGTTCAGTTTGACCGTGCCGCCGAGGAAGTAGTCCGGGTTGAGGTAACCCAGCACGAGGTCTATGTCTCCCACAGTTATGTCGGGGTACCGATAGCAGGTGCCCACATCCGAGCCTGCGCTCTCCGGGCCGAGCTTGATCAGCTTCAGTTGCTCATCGACGTGCACAACTGTCCCGGTGCCTGCGCCAATCGAATCGATGCTTAGCATCGGCAGACTTAGCTTGTGGCCATAGAAATGGGGTTCCGTGTTTATGGGCAGCCTTCCCCGGGTGATCAGCCCCATGTCAAAGGTAGTGCCTCCGAGATCAGCACAGATTATATTGTTCAGCCCCTTGACCTTTTCCAGCAGTTCCTTGCTCCCCAGAAGTCCGCCGGTGGGCCCCGAGACAATGCTCTCGTAAATGCGAGGGTGCCTGATGCCCGCGGTGGCCCCGTAGGACAGAAGCGTCTGCAGCTCATGTCTGTAGCCGTTTGCCCTGGCCGCTGTCTCGACCTTGAATAGCTGCTGCTGTGCCTTGCGGCCTGCATAGCACTCTATCAGGACACTCTTCATCCGCTCCGACTCGAAGGCAATGGGACATATGTCGTAGGAGGTCACCACCGGGATATCCAGTCCACGCTCCTCCACTATCGCCCTGGCTATCTCAGCAGCCCTCATCTCGTGGGCAGCGTTTTCGTACGAGTGAAGGAACACAATGGCGATGGCCTCCACCCCGACATTCAGAAGATCCTCCACACCCTTGCTGACATCCGACTCACGCAGAGGCACAACGGCCGTCCCCGGCTGGATGTGGCACCCCGGATATAGTGTCGGACCCTTGATGCGCTCCGCCACCGGCCGTACCAGGTTGATGTCCACCAGCCATCTTGTGTGCTCAAGCAAGGCCATATGCATCGCATCTTCGTAGGACAGACCTATCCAGGTCAGCCCCCTCTCGAGGTGGGGCACGTGCTCAAATCCCTTGGTGGCCAGCAGGCCCACCTTCGCCCCCGTTCCGGTGATCAATATATTGAGCATGGTCGTCCCGGTGTATGTAATGCCTACTGCACTCCGGTGTATTTCCTCGGCTGTCAATCCCGCATATGCTGCAGCATCGGCCACAGATTCCATGTAGCTCCGCGACTCGTCCTCCCTGTTGGTGAGCGACTTACCCAGGCTGAACCGGCCTTCAGCGTCCACAAGAAAGGTATCGGTCATCGTGCCCCCAGCATCGAGAGCTACCAGAAAGCTCTTGTCATCTGACATCTCTTAACCTCCTGCATCAGGCCTGTGCTTCCGAACTCCACCTGGACAGCAAGTCCGCCGTCTTGTCCTGGTACCAGTCCAAGCTTTCGTCCTCGAGCGGCCTGCCCAGCCACTCACGGTAGAAGGTGTCCAGGTCAGGCAGCATGTCGAAAAGAGGAGGGTACCCGGGCGGAACATTCTCGACCGCCAGCAAGGCAGCACAGGAAGGACAGTAGTACTCCCTGATCTCGACGAGATCGGGGTCTATTGGGCAAGGCTCTATGGTATACACCTCAGCGAACTCTTCCCTGGTCTTCCTGACATAGATGTCACAGCCGAACTTCCAGTTGATCCGATAGTCGCCGAACTCGTGCCCGCAGTCACACTTGACCACTCTGGCTCCATCATCTTTCCGTACTATGTAGAGGTGATCGGTCAACGGCAGCAATATCTTCTCTTTCCAACTGACTTTGGCCTGCATTATGTCCAGGTACTGCCAGAACCTCGACGTTTGCTTGTGGGTCATTCGCAGCAGTTTCTTGATTTCTTCCCACGGAAGCTTGCCGTTGACCAGTAACTCCAGCTTCTCTTTGCTCGCTTCCTGTGACATTTGTCCCCCTTCCTACACCGCGTAGTCCTCGGGCAACTGCCAGGTGCTCAAGAACTGACGCCGAAACTTCTCATAGCCAAGGATGTCGCCGTAAAGGCTCTTTCCCTGCCGCGAGAAGTCCTGCCTCAACACTCGCTGTCTTTCCTTGCTCCACCACTCCTTGACGCTGTATGCCCTCTCCTTCCTCTTCTGCCTTAGCTCCTGTTGCGCTCTGGCGGTGGCCTCACGGTCCACTGTCCAGCTACCGTCAGAGCGCTGGGCGACCACACCATAGACCTTCTTGTACGCCTCGGGGCTCACCCATCCCTGGTCCAGATCCTTCTCCACCAGGTTCAGGTCGCGGTCCAGCGGATCGCCCCACCCCCCTTGCGACCCCGCGATGAACACGTGAATATCGCCATCCTTGAAATAGGTGGGCGGTACATCACCACCCCAGACATCTACCTTCCCCACCTTGAGCTTGCCTTCTTTGATCCAGCTCTGGATTTCAGCTAGAGAACTGGGATAGCCTTCCCCAGCCTCGATGAGCTGCCTGATATTCGTTTCCTGGAACGCCATGTTCCAACCAATGACCCCCGGATACCCCC
>QMOF01000015.1 GCA_003650185.1 Chloroflexota bacterium
CCCCGCCAACCTCCCGTCTCACTCTCTGGCCTGTTGCCATTGGCAAACCACTGTATTAATATCAAGACATCAGCCGAGGGACCGGAAGTCGAGGCCATCGCAGTGCCTCATGTAGGCGGGGACAGATGTGACGGGGAGGAAAACCATGAACACTGAGACGTATCGCTTCCAGGTGGGGGCCTTCGACTGCATCGCGGTCAGCGACGGCACCCTTACCTACACACCGCCAACCTTTCCCCCCCCCGCCACCCTTCTCTTCGCCAGCGCGCCGCCACAACGCCTCGATCAGACACTCCGTGAACACAACATACAACCGGAACAGTGGCTGGAGTGGGTCAGTCCGTATATCTGTCTGGTGGTCAACACAGGCGAGCGCCGGGTGCTGGTGGATACGGGTGCGGGCGACCTCGGCCCAGACACAGGAAGGCTTCTTCGGAACCTGGAGGCCGAAGGGGTCGCGCCCGGGGACATCGACACGGTCATCCTGACGCACGGACACCCGGACCATATCGGCGGCAACACAACCGGCGACGGCAGGCCAGCCTTCCCCAACGCCCGCCACGTTATGTGGAAAGACGAGTGGGACTTCTGGACCTCAGAGCGGGCGGAACTGGAGCTCGATGAGCACCTCAAAGAGGTCCTCCTCACGATTGCACGCAAGAACCTCCCAGCGGTCCAAGACCAACTGGACCTGGTCGACCGTGAAACGGAAATCGTGCCCGGTGTGCGCGCTATCGCCGCTCCCGGCCATACACCGGGGCACATAGCGCTGGCCATTCACTCGGGAGGCGAGCAACTGCTGTGCATCTCCGACGCCGCGCTCCACCCCATTCACATCGAGCAGCCGGAATGGTGCGCGGTGGTGGACTTCGCTCCCGAGCAGGCTGTGGCCACCAGGCGCCGGATTCTGAACATGGCCGCGGCTGACAGGGCCCTGGTGACGGCCTTCCACTTCCCCTTCCCAGGTCTGGGCCATGTCGTCCAGAGGAGAGAGGGATGGCAGTGGCAGCCGGTCGAGACGGCAGGCTAACACAGCGCCAGCCACCAGCTAGTCCCCGAGTGCTCAAGCTGCCACCAGCCCCCTGGCCATACATCAGGGGGCCTGTTGCCTCAAGACAGCGTCTCGCCGAGCGAACGTCGTTGACGCCCTACCAACTTCCCACTAGAATGGCACGAGAAAAGCTGGGCAGCTAAGAGTGCAGCAGAGCTACTACAGAAGACTCGGCGACCGAGTATTCCGTGTACCCAGGATCAAGCAGTGGCATATCCCCTTGCCCACGGTTACCACGCAGAGAGCGCCCCGCCGACTGTCCCCCTTGCTGCTGGTATACGGCTTCCTGGGCTTGATCCTGGTTGGGACGGTGCTGCTCATGTTGCCCATATCCAGCAAGGCAGGTCAATTCACCCACGCGGTCGACGCCCTTTTCACTGCAACTTCGGCAGTATGTGTCACCGGCCACGTGGTGGTGGACACGGGAGACTACTGGAGCGGCTTCGGACAGGTGGTGATCCTGCTACTCATCCAGCTTGGTGGCTTCGGTTTCATGACCAGCGCAACCCTCCTGTTGCTGGTGCTGGGCCGCAGGATTGGCCTCAGGGAGCGGCTCCTCATCGGCGAGACCATGAGCCTGCGGCGGCTGGGGGGCCTAGTCAAGCTGGTCAGGAGGATAGCCCTGTTCACCGCACTGGCTGAAGGCATCGGGGCCGTCATCTTCTCCGCCCGATTCTGGAGCGAATATCCTCCGGCGACGGCCGTGTGGAGGGGGGTATTCCACTCCGTCTCGTCGTTCAACAACGCGGGGTTTGACCTCTTCGGTGGTTTCCGAAGCCTGGCTGACTTTCAGGCGGACGCCCTCGTGGTGCTGGCTACCGCAGCCCTGATCATCCTCGGTGGCATCAGCTTCGTGGTAGTGGCCGATGTCCTCGCTGTGAGGCGATTCAGCAGACTAGCACTGGACAGCAAGATAGTCCTGATCACCAGCGCGGCGTTGCTGGCCATCGGCATGATAGTCATCCTGCTTACCGAGTATTCCGCCCCGGATACATTGGGGCCTCTCTCCCTTCCACAGAAGCTGCTCAACGCCTTCTTCCACTCGGTGACGGCCCGAACCGCCGGCTTCAGCACCATGGACATCGGCAGCATTGCAGACTATTCGCTCTTTCTGACTATACTTCTCATGTTCGTCGGAGGCGCCGCCGGTTCCACGGCCGGTGGCATAAAGGTCAATACCTTCGGCATGATCATCGCCACCATCTGGAGCTCACTCAAGGGAAAGCAGTTCGCCGGAGCCTTCGGCAGAGAGTTCAAGACCCAGCAAGTCAACCGGGCGCTCACCGTGGTCATGCTGTCACTGGGCTTGGTAAGCGTCGCTGTGTTTGTCTTGACGCTGACTGAGTCGTTCACCTTCCTGAGGCTGCTCTTCGAGACGGTCTCCGCTTTTGGCACCGTTGGCCTGTCAACGGGCATAGTCCCTGAACTATCCATGGCGGGCCGGCTGATCATTACAGCCACCATGTTTGCGGGACGGCTAGGGCCTCTTGCCATAGCCCTGGCCCTGATACAACGACAGCAGCCAGCAACGCATCGATACCCTGAAGACCAGATCAGGATCGGATAGGAGGCAGGCATGAAAAAGCAGGTGGCGATAATAGGGCTTGGACGGTTCGGGACCAGCCTGGCCAGCACCCTGTTCAGCATGGGGCACGAGGTGCTCGCCCTGGATCTCAACGAGAGAAAGGTGCAGGACATATCGTCCGAGGTCACTCACGCTGTCCAGGCGGACGGCACCAACGAAGCCATATTGAAGGAGCTGGGCATCGCCAACTTCGACGTGGCCATAGTCGCCATGGGTTCGGACATCCAGAACAGCGTTCTGTCAACGATCCTGCTGAAGAAGCTGGGGCTTCCTTACGTCATAGCCAGGGCCAACAACGAGCTGCATGGCAGCATTCTGGACAAGATCGGCGCTGACAAGGTGGTCTACCCAGAGCAGGAAATGGGGACCCGGGTGGCCCATGCTCTCACCTTGACCGACGTCCTGGACTACATCTCCGTGGCCCCCACTTACGGCGTGGCCAAGCTCGTCCCCCCGGCCTCATTCCACGGCAAGACGTTGGCTGAACTCGGGCTTGGCCGGGAGGGTAAGCGGGGGGTGGCAGTGCTGCTCATCCGGCGTCAGAAAGAGGTCCTCGTCACCCCCGACCGGATGGAGGCGATCAAGCCGAACGACCTCCTCATCGTGGCAGGCAACGACGACAAGCTGGAGCAGTTGCTCACCGAGTTCAAACTGTAGACTGCAAACTGGAGAGACTATCTGGAGTCGCTGATACAACGTACGCCGAGGGCTGACTGCACCAACCGTAAACTTCGGAGCGTGCCTTAGCGGCTGCGCAGGACCGCCCCGGTCTCTTGAGAAAGCCTGGCCACGATGTCCCGCTCCAGTCCCTGTATCTCCTCATCCGTCAGGGTATGGGTGGTCGACTGATACACCACCCTGAAGGCCAGCGATTTCTTCCCCGGCGGTATCTGCGCTCCGGTGTAGACGTCGAACAGCGTCACGCGGGTCACCAGAGGGAATCCCTTGATAATGTCCATCACCTTCTTGGCCGGTACCTCAGTGTCCACTACAACCGCTATGTCGCGGTCGGACTCCGGAAAGCGCGACAGCGGCCGGTACCCGCGTCCAAGGCCCGCTCTGGACGCCAGTTTCGGGATTTCAAGCTCAAAGATAGCCACCGTCTGCGGCAGAAGGTCAAGGCTTTCCACCAACCTGGGATGCACCTCACCCATCAGCCCGATAACCTCGTCCCCTACCACTACCTCTGCCGCTCTGCCGGGGTGCAGCGTCTCTTTTTCCACCGGTCGGAAGTCTGCCTCAATCCCCAACCTGTCCAGCAGAGCATCCACCACCCCTTTGATGTCGAAGAAGTCAAGCCACCCTTGCGGACCCAACCACGAGACGCCGCTTCGTGGACCACTCACCACGCCACCGAGAACCTCCCTCTCTTCAGGCAGGTCGTCCCCACGGCGCAGGTACGCCTTGCCGATCTCAAACAGCCTGATACCCCCCTCCTCGTGTCGCTGGTTGGAACCGAGCACGGCCAGCAGACTTGGCCACAGGCTGGTACGCAGATACTCCTGTTCCCTGCTCAGCGGGTTGGCCACCCGCAAGGCCTCCTTCACCGGCCCGGCCACGGCCAGCCTTTCCAGGCTGACCAATGAGTAACTTATCACCTCCTGGAAGCCGCAACCAACCATGAACTCACGCAACTTTTCCCGCACCGTCACCTGAGGGTCGAACTGCGGTCCAGGCAGAGGGCCACTCATGGTAGTGGTAGGAATATAGTCGTAGCCCACGATCCGGGCCAACTCCTCCACCAGGTCAGCCGCCTCACTCACATCCACGCGCCAGTAGGGCACCGTCACCTCCACCTCCGAAGGACCTTGCGGACGGCACTCAAAGCCGAGCGAACCGAGTATCTCCGACACCTGGTCCATCTTCATCTCAATGCCCAGAAGGCGCTTCACCTGCCAAAGCGGGAACTGTATCCGCCTGGGGTCACGTCTGCCCGGATAGACGTCGATGACACCCCTGGCTGCTGTACCACCGCCGAGTTCGAGGATCAGCTGCGTTGCACGCCTCAGCGCCCGAAGAGTGAGCTCCGGGCTGATTCCCCGCTCGAAACGGAGAGAGGCTTCGCTGCGCAGCTTCAGGTTCATCGATGTGCGCCTGATGCTGGCCGGATTGAAGTTGGCCGACTCCAGCAATATGGACCTGGTTATGCCGATCACCTCGCTATCCGCCCCACCCATCACCCCGGCGATAGCCACCGGAATGACGCTGTCGGCTATGACCAGCATGTCAGAGGTCAGAGTACGGTCCACCCCATCGAGCGAGGTTATCCGCTCTCCCTCTGATGCCCGCCGCACGATGATCTTCCCTCCGCCAATCTGTCCGAAATCAAAGGCATGAAGCGGCTGCCCGTACTCAAGCATCACATAGTTGGTGATATCGACAACATTGTTGATCGGTCTCATACCGCAGGCCAGCAGGCGCTGTTGTATCCAGGGAGGAGAGTCGCCTATCTTGACTCCTTCAATCAGGCTGGCACAGTACCGGCGGCACAGGTCAGCATCTACAATTTCCACAGAGACCTTCTGCTCGATGGGCGGCCCTTCTTCATCATAGTGGACCGCAGGAACTCTGGCCTCCTTCCTGGTCAGGGCCGCCACCTCCCTGGCTATTCCGATGACGGAGAGACAATCAGGCCGGTTGGGCGTAATGTCCATGTCAAGAACCGCATCGCCCAGGTAGTCGGCCAGAGGCACCCCTACCGGAGCCTCTGCAGGCAAGATCATCAGCCCCTCGTGGCTATCCGAGATTCCCAACTCTTTCTCCGAGCAGGCCATGCCTTCCGATACGATGCCCCTGATCTTGGCGGCCTTCAGTTGGACCCGCTCCCCCGTGTGGCCGTCAATCAGGTAGGCCCCGACCTTGGCAAAAGGTACCTTGTCGCCCACGCGCACATTAGGAGCACCACACACCACTGTTGAACGTTCCATCCCCAGGTCCACCGTCACCAGAGTGAGACGGTCTGCATTCGGATGAGGTTCCACCGCAGCAATCTGACCCACCACTATGTTGTCCCAGGTCTGGCCCACGATCTCGACGCCCTTGACCTCGTTGCCGGACATGGTCAACCTGTCTGCCAGCTCCTTAACAGGCTGTGCCAGGTCAACATAGTCCCTGAGCCAGTTAAGAGAGACCTTCATTTTTCAGTAGCTTTCAATAGCCGAGAAGTACCGCATCAGAACTGCTTCAAGAACCGCAGGTCATTCCCATAGAACAGGCGAATGTCTTCGATGCCATATCTCAGCATCGGGATTCTCTCCACACCCACTCCAAACGCGAACCCACTGTAGACGTCAGGGTCGTAGTCCACCCTTCTGAGAACCTGGGGGTGGACCATCCCAGCGCCCAGTATCTCAATCCACCCGGTGTTGCCGCACAAGCGGCACCCTTTGCCCCGGCACACCCAGCAGTCGATGGCCATTTCCACTCCAGGCTCAACGAAGGGGAAGTAGTCACAGCGAAATCTTGCCCTGCGCTCTTCCCCGAAGACCCGACGAGCGAATTCAAATAATGTGCCCTTGAGGTCACCCATAGTAATGCCTCGGTCCACAGCCAGTCCCTCGATCTGATAGAACATGGACTCGTGAGTAGCGTCAGTGGCCTCGTACCGGTAGGTCTTGCCCGGTATGACCGCCCGCACCGGGGGGCGGGTCTTCTCCATGAGCCTTATCTGCATCGGTGAAGTATGGGTACGCAGAAGCATCGGGTTCTCACCCTCTGGTGCCTCCACCCACAGAGTGGCCCACATGTCTCTAGCCGGATGGTCCCTGGGTATGTTCAACGCCTCAAAGTTGTAGTAGTCCCATTCCACCTCCGGCCCTTCTATTACCTGGAAGCCCATGGAGGCAAAGACAGCGCACACTTCCCGTATTGTCTGAGTAGTGGGATGAAAACGCCCTACGTTGACGGGATACCCGGGCAAGGTCACGTCAATCCGACTTTTCTGGAGAGCGACAGCCAGGCTTTGTTCTTTGAGGGAGTCCTGCTTCTGCTTGAGCCCAGCCTCCAGCGCGGCCTTGATCTCGTTAGCCGCCGCCCCCACCACCCGCCTCTCCTCCAGGGGCAACCCGCTGAGCCCCCTCAGTACTAAGGTGAGGGAACCTTTTCTGCCAAGATACCGGAGCCGCCACTCCTCCAGATGCTTGAGGTTATCTATAACGTCGAGCTCGGAGAACGCTCTGGCCTTGAGCTGTTCGAGCTCCGCGAGCATTGCTGATATGCTTACGCCTCCCCCTTGGCCACCCCTACCAAGCGCGAGAAAGCACCCGGGTCTCTTACGGCCATGTCGGCCAGCATTTTGCGGTTGACCTCTATCTGTGCCCTTTTCAGGCCGTTTATGAACTGAGAATAGGATATCCCCTCAGACCGAGCAGCCGCGTTGATTCTGGAAATCCACAACCGCCGCATGTCCGCCTTGCGCTCCCGCCGGTGGCGATAGGCATAGCTGAGCGACTTCAGCATTGACTCATGGGCCCGGCGATATAGGCTGTGCTTTGTCGCCCGGTGCCCCTTGGTCAGCTTCAACACCTTCTTGTGACGACGATGGGTGACTAGTCCACTTCTGGCTCGCGGCAAAGAACCTCCTCTACCTGTATGGTACGAGCCGCTCTAAACGTGTCCTGTTTGCAGAACTGGCGACAACCTGTCCCGCATACTGACGCTTCACCCGCGGCGGCTTCTTTCGCCGCAGATGGCTCTTGCCTATCTTGGCATGCATGATCTTGCCCGTACCGGTAATGCGAATCCGACGCTTGGCTGACTTATGAGTCTTTAGTTTCGGCAACAGCCTCCTCCTCTACCACTTTCCTGGCCGCCTTGGGTGGCGCAAAGAACAAACTCAGGCTCCTCTCCTCTACCACCGGAGCATGGTCAACGACTGCCTTGTCCTTCAACCGGCTCAAGACCTCCTGAAGCACCTTCTTACCCAACTCCGGCCGGGTGACCTCTCTCCCTCGATAGATCACCGTGACCTTTACCTTGTCGCCCTCCGCCAGAAGCCGCTCAATCAGTCGGATCTTGCAGTCAAGGTCTTGCCCTCCGATCCTCGGTCTGAGCCGGACCTCTCGTATCAGCGACGTCTTGCGGCCCTTCCTGGACTCGCGCTCCTTCTTTGCCTGCTCATACTTGTACCTGCCATAGTCCAAGAGACGACATACTGGAGGGACCGCTGTGGAGGCAACCTCAACCAGGTCCAAGCTGCGCTCTCTGGCTACCTGGAGCGCCTCCCTCAGAGGCATGACATCAAGGCGCTCCCCCTTCTCCCCAATGACCAGGACCTCCCTGGCCCTGATCTCCTCGTTAACGCGCAACGGCTTCGCTATCTCCTGCTTACCTCCACAATGGTCAGTGCACTGTATTCTATAGCATATCACACTGGACAAGTCAAACCTGGAGCCCCCAGAGCCCTTGCCATTTGACAAACATACCCTCTCTGTGCTATTCCAATACCGAGAATCTGGCTGAGGTCACGGACAAAGGCTCCCACTGCTAACCGGTCGCTACTGCTTGCTAAGCACAGCTATCGGGTCATGTGAAGCAGGTACCCATCGTGGGATGGGTGTGGCCCGTTAGTGCTCACGGGCAGATGGCTAGGAACGGTTGAAGAAGGGAAGAGCAAGCTTCCACGGTGGAAAAGGGCACAGCCTGGAAAGGGGGGAACACTAGGTGGAAACCAAGTTGAAGTCCCAAGTGTTGCAGCAGTTTCAGGAAGCGACCCGGAGTCTCGTCAATCCTGAGCTCCAGAAGTGGAAGGACCAGGGTGGCAGGGTGTTGGGCTGCTATTGCTCCTACATCCCGGAAGAGGTCATCACGGCTGCTGGCTGTGTCCCTTTCCGTATGCGTGGAACGGGCAGCACCAGCACAGAGCTGGCGGATGCGTGTGTCAGTCTCATCAACTGTAGCTTCATTCGCCACTCGCTGGACCTGGGTCTCAGGGGAGAGTACAGCTTCCTGGATGGGTGCGCCTGGGTCAACAGTTGCGACCACGTGCGCCGCATCTACGACCATTGGAAGCGCAAGATAGACACGCCTTTTGTCCACCTCCTCAGCCTTCCCAAGAAGGTGACAGAACCGCAGGTGGAATGGTACCGGGAGGAGATCTCCCTGTTCAAGGACAGACTCGGGTTTCATCTGGGTGTCTTCATATCGGATGAACGCCTGTGGAAAGCCATCCGGCTTCACAACGAAACGCGTCAGCTTCAGAGGCAACTCTATGAGCTAAGAAAGCGGAAGGACCCACCTATTACTGGGGCAGAGACACTGGCGGTCATGGTGGCCGGCACCGCCATGCCGCGGCAGGAATACAACGAGCTGCTGCGCGAGCTGCTCGACGACCTCAGCAGGGCAGAGGGGCACACTGACTATCGCGCCAGGATTATGCTGATAGGCGGTATCCTGGATGATCCCAGGTACATCGACGTCATTGAGGATCAGGGCGGCCTGGTGGTGACCGACTCACTCTGCTTTGGCAGCAGGACAATGTGGAGGGACGTCGATGAAAACGCCAGCGACCCCGTTACAGCTCTGGCCCGCTACTACATTGCCGACCGCCCCTCCTGTCCCCGGATGTTCGGTGACCATCTCAGAAGGTCGGCATTCGTCAAGGACATGATCCGCGACTTCAACGTGGACGGGGTGATTGCGGAGCGTCTGGTCATGTGCGACAACTGGACCGGTGAGCAGTTCATGCTGGGCGAGGACCTCAAAGAGACAGGTTTTCCCTACATCAGACTGGACAGGGAATACCTGCTGACTGGTGTTGGCCAGCTCAGAACAAGAGTCCAGGCATTCCTGGAAATGATGGGGAGGTAAGCGATGGTCAGACAGTACAAATATGAGCCACATTTGTTTCGCCGGTACAAAGAGGAGCGTGATTACTTCAGCTTCCTGTCAGGTATTCTGGCGCAGGACCCGGACCCCATAAGCCAGCTCAGCAGAGAGATAACTGACATCACCGTGGAGCGCTACGACCAGATCATGCAATATGCCGAGGAGGGCAAGCCCTTCATAGCCGGCTACTTCTGCGCCGCCCCGGAAATCTATGAAGCAATGGACCTCCCATGGTACATGATCATGGCCACCCCCTTCCTGGCAGCATCTGCCCCATACCTCCTTGGTGACATCGACGGTGCCGAAGCGATGGGGCTGGGCACAGACTGGTGTACCGCATGCCGGCTCTCGCTCTACTACATAGAGGCCGAGTTGACACCCAAACCTTGGGCCCTCATCGGCCTGATTCACCCATGCGACGCCGGGAACCTGCTCCACCAGTCGGTGGCACGGAACCAGAAGTGGCGCGATGTTCCCATATTCGCCACGGACCCACCTTACTTCGAAGACCAGCGCAGCATAGACTACTTCGCCGGTGAGCTCAGGCGAATGGTCGCTTTCCTGGAAGAGCACACTGGTCATAAACTGGACCTAGACAGGCTCCGAGAGGTATGCATCGAGTCCAACAAGCAATACGAGCTATGGGCCGAGTATGCCCAGCTAAGGCGGGCTGTCCCTTGCCCTCACGGATGGGGCATCGGGGGGCCGCAGTGCTTTGCCGCGGTCCAGGTCTTTCAGACCGGCAAGCCCAGGGGTACCCAGTGGCTGCGCAACCTGTTGGCCAATACCGAGCAGCGAGTCAAGGAAGGGGTCGGTACAATCCCGAACGAGAAGATCAGGTACTTCTGGTTTGACCTCCTTCCCTTCGGTTGGGTCTTCGAGTTCTTGCCCTGGCTGGAGGAGGAGTGGGGAGCGGTGATGGTGATGGAGATGTTCGGCTTCACTCCGTACACTCCAATCGACATTAGAAACGAAGACACCATATTCAAGGGTCTGGCCAAGAGAAATCTGTACGACTCACCCATGGTCAGGCAGGCGCGGGGTCCGGCTGACTACTTTGCCGCCGACATCGTTCGCGTGGTGAAGGACTACAACATAGACTGCGTCATTTGGCCGGGCCACATGGGCCACAAGGACGGGTCAGCCAGCACCGGCATCATGAGGGAGATATGCAACGAGCTCGGCGTCCCCTATATACACATCGGCCTCGACCTTTTTGACAAGAGGTACACCACGCCGGACGAGTGCAAAGATAAGGTCAGCAAGTTCTTCTCTGCCATGGGACTGGGTTAAAACGGAGGTATGCAAAGGCTACGGCCAGTCCAGTGATCAAGTCAGAAGGAGACAGACAATATGATTGTTGGAGGTTGTGACGTAGGCTCTGCCACAGGCAAGGCGGTGGTGATGAAAGACGGTGCCATCCTGTCGTATTCTATCATCCCCTCCACCACCAAGCCTGAGGTGACGGCACGCACCGCCATGGACCAGGCCATTGAGAAGGCAGGGCTCTCGTCTATCGACGATCTGGACTACATTGTGGGTACCGGCTACGGCAGGCTCAAGGTGCCCTTTGCCAACGAAAACATCTCGGAAATAACCTGCCATGCCCGCGGTGCTCAATGGCTTTGCCCTTCGGTGAGAACAGTAGTGGACATCGGTGGGCAGGACTGCAAAGTGACGTCTATAAGCGACAAGGGTAAGGTGCTGGAGTTCGTCATGAACGACAGATGCGCTGCCGGGACAGGCAGGTTCTTCGAGGCCATGGCCAGGGTGCTTGACTGCGGCCTCGAGGGACTTTCGTCTTTGTCACTCAACGCAAACCATCCGGCCAGTATCAGCAGCCAGTGCAGCGTCTTCGCTGAGTCTGAGGTGGTGACCCTGATCAACGAGGGAGTTGAGCTACCCGACATTGCCGCTGGCCTGCACAACTCGGTAGCCAGCAGGTTGAGCTCCATGATCGGCAGGGTCGGCCTGGTCCCGGATGTAGCCCTCACGGGTGGATGCGCCAAGAACGAAGGGTTGGTCAAAGCGCTGGAGGACAAGCTGAAGCTGAAGGTGGTGAGGCTGGCAGAGGACCCACAGATAGTCGGTGCAATAGGGGCAGCCCTTCTTGCCAGAGAGAAGGCGCCGGTACCATCCTGAGGAGACACGCCGAGTCCGCCGTCCAGAAGCGGTCTGAGGCGTCAGCCCATAGACTCCCTCCGCGGGGTGGGTGCAGCGTTTGCAGTTGCCTGGTGATTTCCACGACCAGTCACCCGAGGTATCCAGGGTAGAAGCTCAGCATTATGTCCATCTTCGATGCCTATGTCAACAAGGTGAGGGAATATGTGGAGGACATGGGGGCGAGGGGACGGCGCATGGTGCAAATCCAATGCCCCACCTCCCCAGTCGAGCTCCTGGACACATTACCCATCAGGGTCGGTCCAGGAGCCAGCTCCGGCCTCATACTGCGCACAGATTCCTTCGCCGAACTGGGGAACCCAGAAGCAGGTTCCTGCGCGTTCACGCTGTGGACAGACAGAGTTGCCTCGATCAATAACGGCAGGATCACTTTGATCGGGCCCGATATCCCCGAGTGTCCGGGCGCCAGCCTTCCATTCGGCCAGGTAATGATGGCCGGAGGCGCCAATCTGACCGAGAAACAGCATGACCCAATTCGCTTCACCCAATACCCTTCCGACCGAATCGAGGGCTACATGGTCAGGAGCTCGAGCCGCTACATGTGGTGCAGGGTGAGCAAAGACGCGGCCTCGAAGGGGTTCTGCTTCGAGACACTGGGGCGAGCGCTGATGGCCATTCTGAGATCGGACGTTCCTGATGTCGAGGCAGTAGAGGTAGTATTCGTTACTTCGGCCAAAGAGGACCTCGAGCCACTAGAGGAGCTAAGCACTCAGGTCGAGAAGATATCAAACAGCCTCATCGCCGAGAACTGGAAAGCCAAGGGCTTTGACCTCTACGAGTGCTCGTTGGGATGGGACTGCAGTGTCTGTCCCGACCGGCCCGTCTGTGATGACATCAGGCAGATCATCAAGGTGCGCAAGGTGACTGGCAGCCAGGGCGAGACCAATCCTGAGGGCTAGAGAAGCAGGCAGACGACAAATGTGCGTAGGTGGGAGAACCCATGACTGATTCCACCACCCCCAGCAGAAGGCTGGTGGCCATATGCGGCAAGGGCGGCACGGGCAAGACCATGTTCACAGCCCTGATCGCCAAGGTGCTCCTGGAGACCAAGAAAGCGGGCAGGCTGCTGCTGATAGACGCCGACCCGGCCATGAACTTGCCCAACGTGCTGGGGGTCGAAGTCAGCCGGACCATGGGTGGAATACGCGAGGACATTATCAGAACAGCCAGAAGCGGCACGCAGGGCGACAAAAGGCAACTGGCTGGCGCGCTTGATTACATGACTCTGGAGGCGCTGTGCGAGACGGAAGACCTCGCCCTGCTGGCCATGGGCCGCACCGAGACACTTGGCTGCTTTTGCCCGGTGAACGACGTGCTGCGAGGCGCCATTGAGACCCTGTCAAAGAGCTTCGATACCACCATTATTGACGGCGAAGCCGGCCTGGAGCAGTTGAACCGGCAGGTCATGCGCGGTATTGATACTCTGGTCATCGTGAGCGACGCCACTTCCAGGGGCCTGCGGACGGCGGCCATGATCAAAGGCATGGTGGAGAACGAGCGGGTTGTCAAATGCCAGAAGATGGGCCTTGTATTCAACAGGGTCGCAGGAAGCAGGGACTTGCTCCAACAGTTCGCCGATGATACGGGGTTGCCGGTGCTCGGCTACATTCCGCACGACGACAGCATCGCCTACTACGACCTGGTGGGCAAGCCCATACGAGATCTGCCCGACTGCCCCGGACTGGAGGCAGTCCGCGCCATAGTACGAGACCACCTCTTCGCCGACCGCTTCAGCTAATACTGCTCCGCGGCTTGGTGCCCCAAGCCAACACCGGCCGCCATTGAGATCACATCACTCCCAGGCCCTTGCCCAGCGCTATCGGCACCACGTTCCGACAGCCTGACGATCTGTCGCGCTTCGCCACGGGCACGTTCTACAGTCCCGACAGGTGAACCATCCTGCCCCTGGGAACCGGGCCGCAAGAGAGACCGAACAGCGGCACTCATTCCGGCCCCCGTTCAATTGACACCTGACGCCTAAAAAACGTACAATTGGCATCGGTGTACCCGGAAAGGGAGTGCCTGCCACCCCCCACCATGCGGGAATCGCAGAGGAGGACCAAGCCCGTGCAGTACAAGAAAATAATCGTGGAGAAGAAAGACAGGATAGCCAAGATCACCCTCAACCGTCCGAGCGACTTGAACGCCATAGACAAAGACACCCACCTGGAATTGCAGGCAGCGCTGAAGGATATCGAAGACGACCCGGAAGCACGCGTGGTGGTCATCACTGGCGCGGGCAGAGCTTTCTGCGCGGGGGCAGACCTGAAGTACGCCATTTCATTGGTTGACAAGCCACAAGAAATGGCCGCTTTCGGCCAGCTTTTCTACGACACGTACAACATGATTGAAGACCTTAGCAAGCCCGTCATAGCCTCAGTGAACGGCATGGCACTTGCCGGGGGGATCGAGCTACTGGAGGCATGCGACATCGCCATCGCCTCGGAGGATGCCCGCATAGGCGACCAGCACGCTACGTTCGGCCTCATCCCTGGTGGAGGTAGCACACAGAGGCTGCCACGACAGATCCCGCTGAAGAAGGCCAAGGAGCTGCTGCTCACTGGAGACTGGATTACGGCGAAGGAGGCAGAGGCCCTCGGACTGGTGAACAAGACTGTCCCGGCCGACAAGCTAGAGGAAGCAACCATGGAAATGGCGCAGAAGCTGGCCGAGCGGAGCCCTATGGCCTCGAAAGCCATCAAGATGCTCGTCAATCGTGGCATGCAGGTTGACCTGCACACTGGCCTCCTGCTGGAGAAGGGTGCTTTGGCGGCACACGCCTCAACCGAGGACAGGCAAGAGGGATTCAATGCTTTCCTGGAGAAGCGAAAGCCAAACTTCCCCGGCAGGTAGATGTGAGCGTACACTTGCCCTGCCCGATTCCTATCTGTCTCGATCTCATAGACCTGCCGCGCGGTTGCGACATGCAGAAGGAGGGTAATTCATGGATTACGAACCATACGAGCACCTCATTCTTGAGATAAAGGACAGCATAGCCAAGATCACCATCAACCGTCCCGACGCACTCAATGCATTGCATCCCGACACCCACAGGCAACTGCAAGACGTGCTCCAGAAGCTGGACGTCGACCCCGAGGTGAGAGTGATCATCATTACCGGTGCCGGCCGGGCGTTCTGCACCGGGGCCGACCTGAAGCACATCAGCACCTTGCTTGACCGGGCTGCGGATATCGTAGCCTACGGCCAACTCTTTCACGACACCAACTACCTCATCGAGCACATGAGCAAAGTGGTAATAGCCATGGTGAACGGCCTGTGCCTGGCCGGAGGCATCGAACTGATGGAGGCCTGTGACCTGGCCTATGCTTCAGAAGATGCCCGGATAGGCGATCAGCATGCTACCTTCGGGCTGGTACCTACAGGGGGCGGATCGCAAAGGCTCCCCAGGCTGATACCGCTGAGAAAGGCCAAAGAGCTCCTCTTCACCGGCGACTGGCTCACAGGCAAAGAGGCAGAGCAGTGGGGGTTGGTCAACAAGGCAGTTCCGGCCGACAAGCTCGAGGAAACGGTCATGGAAGTGGCAGACAAGCTCAGGCAGCGAAGCCCCATGGCCTCGAAATACATCAAGTACGCCGTCAACCGTGGTATCCAGGTTGATCTCTATAGCGGCGTGGAGATGGAGAAGCTGTCCTCGATGTCCCATTTCCAGACCGAGGACTCCAAGGAGGGCGTGAGCGCCTTCATGGAGAAAAGGAAGCCCAACTTCCCAGGAAGGTAGCTTTGGCGGAGACATACTTCCAATAGACGGGCCAGTCAAACAAGTCCCTTTCCCTGAGGTGGAAGGGGGCTTATGATATTAGCCGGAGAGGAACCCGTGTTCAAGCCAGTCAGCAGTAAGGTGAGCTTTCCTCAACTGGAGGAGCGCATATTGCGCTTCTGGAAGGACGCGCGCATATTCGAGAAGACCAGCGAGGCTCGGGAGGGAGCGCCGCAGTTCACCCTGTATGATGGTCCGCCCACGGTCAACGGCAGCCCGGGTATTCACCACGTTCTCTCCCGGGTCTACAAGGACATCATTCCGCGCTACAAGACAATGAAGGGCTTCTCTGTCTTCCGCAAGGCCGGTTGGGATACCCACGGCCTGCCGGTTGAGCTTGAGGTGGAGAAAGACCTGGGATTCACCAACAAGGCCCAGATCGAAGAGTACGGCATTGCCCAGTTCAACGCTCGCTGCCGCGAAAGCGTCCTGCGCTACCTCAAACGGTGGGAGGAACTCACCGACCGCATCGGCTTCTGGCTCGATATGGAGCACCCCTACATCACCTTCGACAACGACTACATCGAGTCGTGCTGGTGGATAATTAAGCAGCTATGGGAGAAGGGACTGGTCTACCAGGGCTACAGGGTAACCCCTCACTGCCCTCGGTGCGGCACGTCGTTGAGTTCGCACGAGGTCGCCCTCGGCTACGGCGAGGCGCAAGACCCATCAGTCTACATCAAATTCGAATGGGACAGATCCCGGGGAAACGTCCCTGCGCTGTTGGCCGACCTGTCACCCGCCCCTACCTACTTCCTTGCCTGGACCACCACCCCCTGGACTCTGCCCGGCAACACAGCGCTGGCTGTGGCCCCCCAGGCGGAGTATGCCGTTGTAGAGCACCAGACCAGGCAAGGAACCACGGAGCGCCTCATAATGGCGCAGGCCCTGCTCTGGGCCGCCCTGGAAGGCGAGTACCACCTGCTCACAACCGTACCAGGCAAGGAGCTCATCGGCTGCCAGTACAAGCCCCTCTTCAACCCCGGCGACTACAGCGTGCCTGTGCAGCGCTTCCAGCCCTCGCCGACCGACCCGGCCAAGAAGGACCTCGTGCCGGGCTCTCCGCCAGAGACATACCCGGTTATCGGCGGCGACTTCGTTTCCATGGAGGACGGCACGGGCATCGTCCACATCGCCCCCGCCTTCGGCCCGGACGATTTCGAGGCCGGCCAGCAGAACGACCTCTACTTTGTCGAGGATTATGTCAATCTGCAAGGCCGCATTGTCGGAGACTACCCCTTCGCCGGTCAGTTCGTCAAGGATGCCGACCCCCTTGTTATGTCATCTCTGGAGTCACGCGGCCTCGTCTATCGCACCGACACCATCAGTCACACCTATCCCTTTTGCTGGCGTTGCGAGACACCGCTCCTCTACTACGCCAAGCCGTCCTGGTACATCCGGACCACCGCCTTCAAGAGCGAACTGATCTCGGCAAACCAAGAGATCGACTGGCACCCTCAGTACATCAAGTATGGACGTTTCGGCGACTGGCTGGAGAACAACGTCGACTGGGCGTTCTCCCGAGAGCGCTACTGGGGGACCCCTCTACCCGTGTGGCGCTGCGACCAGTGCACCGACCAGTTCGAGTGCATCGGCGGTCTCGACGAACTGAGGAGCAGGCCCGGGCTGCAAGGCTTGGTCGAGCCTCTCGATTTGCACCGTCCCTTTGTCGACCAGGTAACCTTCCAGTGCTCCAGATGCGGCGGGACAATGCGCCGCGTCAGCGAAGTACTGGATGCATGGTTCGACTCGGGAGCCATGCCCCTGGCCCAGTTCCACTATCCTTTCGAGAACCGTGATTTGTTCCAGAGAAGTTACCCTGCTGACTACATCTGCGAGGCAATTGACCAGACCAGGGGCTGGTTCTACACGCTCCATGCCCTGGCCACGCTGCTGTTTCAGCGTCCCTGCTTTCGGCATGTCATCTGCCTCGGGCACATCCTTGATGCCCAGGGCGAGAAGATGAGCAAAGCCAAGGGAAACGTGGTTGACCCCTGGACAATCATCGCCGAGCAGGGGGCCGACGCTCTCCGCTGGTACATGTTCACCTCCACGCCCGCAGGCAACGTGAAGCGGTTTGCTCCCAGCCAGGTAAAGGAGGTGGCACGGCGGTTCCTTTCCACACTCTGGAACACTTATTCGTTCTTCGTACTGTATGCCAACATCGATCGGTTCGATCCAACCACAGTTCAGGCGCCCGACTACTCCTCCGAGTTGGACAGGTGGATCATGTCCGAACTCAACCAGCTAATCGCCGAGGTGTCCGAGAGCCTGGAAGACTACAATCCCACCGACGCAGGAAGAAGGATCGAGGAGTTCGTCGAGCGTCTCTCCAACTGGTACGTCCGAAGAAGTCGGCGGCGTTTCTGGAAGAGCGAAAGCGACGCGGACAAGCTCTCAGCCTATTTCACTCTGTACGGCTGCCTGGTTACCCTGGCCAAGCTGGTCGCCCCCTTCATGCCTTTCGTCGCCGAGGAGATGTACCAGAACCTGGTACGGTCCGTCAGCCCGGGTGCGGAGGAAAGCGTGCACCTCTGCACCTTCCCCCAACCAGACCTTTCCCGGATAGACACCGCCCTGGCCGCTGACACGCGCCTGGCCATGAGAGTGTCCAGCCTGGGACGTGCCGCTCGGAGCAAGGCGGGCATCAAGGTGCGCCAACCCCTGGCCAGGGTGGTTGTCAGGACCAGGTCAAACGCCGAGAAGGAGGGCCTGCAACGGCTCGCCTCCCAGGTACTCGAAGAGCTCAACGTCAAAGACATAGGATTCGTCAGGGACGAGAGCGAGCTGGATACCGCAGGTTACTCTGTGGCAGCCGAAGGGGACTGTCTTGTGGCCCTGAGCACCGACATCTCGCACGAGCTCAAGGAAGAGGGTCTGGCACGCGAGGTGGTGCACCGATTGCAGACCATGCGCCGCAACGCCGGTTTCGACATTGCCGACTACATCTCGACATGCTACCAGGCCGGGCCTCCCCTTGCCCGGGCCATCGAGAACCAGGCGGACTACATTAAGCAGGAAACGCTGTCACGGCAACTGACCCGTCAGTCACCTGCGGAAGGCGATTACGCGGAGAAGCACCGCATCGACGGCCATGAGATAACCCTGGGGATAAGAAGGGCGGACGGCGGCGTATCCGCACACTGATCACGCCTGGACGCGTGATCACATTTCAGAACACCGGACCGCATTACCCATAGCTGGCATCCGCCACTGCATCACGAAAAGCAGTGTACCTCCGCACGTTGGCAATGGCCTTGGCCGCCCTCTCTATGCTGGGAAACACTGCTATCCCCGCCCCCGCCAGGCTCCGCTCTATCTGCACCCGTCGGTTCTCGGCCGGGCC
>QMOF01000016.1 GCA_003650185.1 Chloroflexota bacterium
CCACATCCGCCCTCATCAAGCATTGCAATGGAGAACGCCTGCGGAGTATCTTAGAGACTGCCATCCGGAGATCGCCCCGGACCTCCAACTGTCTCATATGTAGTGGACGAGTACACGCCCTTGACAAAACGAAGAACTTCTGATACATATTGAACTGCCACCGACTGTAAAGCGGTGAGCGTAGCGACTTTAACAGTAACGGATCGCTTGGATCGGCAACGACCGAGACGGTTGAACAAGTGCTAGGGGTAGACTAAGTGCCTTCTTGGCGTTGCCAGGAAGGCACTTTTATTTTTGCTTGGAACGGGTGTCGCATGCATACCATTGGCTTTATTGGCGCGGGGACTGTGGGGACAGCCCTGGCTATCAGGCTTCGGGAGAAAGGCTATCCGGTGATAGCCGTCGCCAGCCGGACGCGTACCTCAGCCGAAAGGCTGGCCAGCATGGTTGACGGCTGCCAGGTACACGAGAATGGCCAGGCTGTAGCCGACGTGGCAGAGATGGTCTTCATTACCACCCCGGATGATGCTATTGCCCAGGTTGCTGCACAGGTACAGTGGCATTCCGGGCAGAGCGTGATTCACTGTAGCGGGGCAGAGTCGGTGGACATCCTCGAACCAGCTACCAGGGCCGCAGCCCAAGCCGGTGCCTTTCACCCCCTACAGACCCTCGCCAGTATAGCCCAGGCTATAGAGAATATCCCTGGCTCCTGTTTCGCCCTTGAGGCGCAGGAGCCCTTGCTGGGCACGCTCAAAGGCATGGTGGATGCTCTTGGGGGATGGGCCATCGAGCTCAAACCGGGGGACAAGGTCCTGTATCATGCGGCGGCGGTCATAGCCTGCAATTACCTGGTCACCCTGGTCAAGCTGGCTACCGATTTGTGGCAGACGTTCAACGTTCCTCCCTCTGAGGCCACCAGGGCCCTGCTCCCCTTGCTCCGGGGCACGGTTAACAATGTGGACAACGTCGGGCTGCCCAACTGCCTCACGGGGCCGGTGGCACGTGGGGACCTGGGAACAATACGGAAGCACCTGACTGCCTTGGAAGCGAGTGCCCCGGAGGTGTTGCCTGCCTATTGCGAGCTGGGCCGCCAGACTGTGCCCATCTCTCTGGCCAAGGGAAAGATCGATGAAACAAGGTCCGCAGAGCTGCTGGAGCTCTTCAACCGAAGCTCGTCTGGGGGTGATTCGAAATGATGAGGACAATGTTGAAAGGAAAGATCCATCGGGCCAGGGTTACCGGAGGAAACATCAGCTACGAGGGCAGCATTACCGTCGACAGGAACCTGATGGAAGCGGCTGACATACTGCCCTATGAACTGGTGCATGTGCTTGACATAAACAACGGTGCCCGCTTCCAGACCTATGTTATCGAAGGTGAGCCGGGCTCCGGGGAGATCGTCTTGAATGGAGCAGCGGCAAGACTGGTGGCCAAGGGCGACCTGGTTATAATCCTGGCGTACTGTACTGTCAGTGAGGAAGAAGCGCGTCACATCCAGCCCAGGCTGGTCTACGTGGACGCGAACAACGCTATCGTCGAGCAAAAGAGGGGGCGTGGCTGGGTGAACGACCTGGCTGAATCGCTCGCCGCGGTGTAAGGAGGAGCCACATAGAGGAACGGGGGAAGCCGTTCCTCAAGCCTGGCTGAGGCATTAGTGGAACGAACAGTCCGGGCAGAAGAGCCGGGACTGAACGAGTTAAAGGAGTGGCCATGAGGGTTACCGTCGGTCAGATCAGGGAAATGAAGCAGAAGGGTGAGAAGATAACCATGCTCACCGCATACGACTACGCCACGGCCAGGCTCATCGATGAGGCAGGTGTGCCCCTCATTCTGGTGGGGGACAGCCTGGGAATGGTGGTCCTGGGCTATGAATCAACCATACCGGTGACTATTGAGGAGATGCTCCATCACACCAGGGCCGTGGTGAAGGGAGCCCAACAGGCCATGGTGATCGGGGACATGCCCTTCATGACATATCATGCCAAGATTGAGGATGCCATCTACAATGCGGGCCGTTTTCTGAAAGAGGCTGGGGCACAGGCGGTGAAGCTGGAGGGCGGCCAGTCCATGGCCGAAACCGTGCGCCGCGTTGTGGACTGTGGCATTCCGGTGATGGGACACATCGGGCTCACCCCCCAATCGATTCACCAGCTCGGCGGCTTCAAGGTTCAAGGCAAGAGCCCTGAGGCCGCCGTTCGCCTGGTGAAGGACGCTATCGCTCTGGAGCAGGCGGGCGCCTTCTCCATTGTGCTCGAAGCCATTCCTGCCCCGCTGGCCAGAGTGATAACGCAGAAGGTGAGCGTACCCACTATTGGCATCGGTGCCGGGCCTTTCTGCGATGGCCAGGTCCAGGTCATCAGCGATCTCCTTGGCCTCTACACCGACTTCGTTCCAAAACACGCCAAGCAATATGCCAGGTTGTACGAGATAATCAGCAAGGCCACTTCGGACTACATCCGCGAGGTACAGCAGGGCACCTTCCCCACTGAGAAGCAGAGCTTCGCCATGGACGAGGGCCTTCTGGAAGGGCTCGACAAGGAGTTGTAGCTGGTGAAGCTTCCTCCTCCGCGTACGACGGGACAGGTCTCGGTGGAAGAGGCACTGGAGCGCAGGCGGTCGAGGCGAAGGTTCTCAGCCAAAGAGCTCGACTGGGCACAGGTCTCTCAGCTACTCTGGTCGGCCCAGGGCGTGGCCGACCGCAGAGGACTTCGCACTGCCCCCTCCGCCGGGGCCACGTATCCGCTGGAGGTGTACCTGGTCACCAGCGAGGGAGTCCAGTACTACAGGCCAGCGGCGCACGAACTGGAGCTGACCGTGGAGGGCGATGTGCGTCGCCAACTCCGCGGCGCCTGTCTTGACCAGCGCTGGATAGAGGAAGCGCCGGTCAGCATTGTCATTGCCGCCGTATACGATAGGACCGGCAGAGCGTATGGCCAAAGGGCGATCAGATATGTGCACATGGAAGCAGGCCACGCAGCCCAGAACGTACACTTGCAGGCTGTGGCCCTGGGACTGGGCTCTGTGCCTATCGGCGCGTTTCGGGACGAGCAGGTGCGTAAGGTGTTGTCTCTGCCCGACGACCATCAGCCACTGTACGTTATATCGGTGGGATATTCGCTAGAATGAGAGTCTTGACCAGCATAGCCGACTTCCGGAAAGCCAGGCGGCTGATCACCACCTCGGTGGGCTTCGTGCCCACTATGGGATATCTCCACGAGGGCCACCTGTCCCTCGTCCGGCGGGCCAGGGCCGAGAACAATGTCACGGTGGTCAGCATCTTCGTCAACCCGGCCCAATTCGGGCCTTCGGAGGACTTCGCTCAATACCCACGGGACTCGGAGCGCGACCTTGCCCTGCTGGACAGAGAGGGCGTTGACCTGGTCTTCATGCCCTCCGCGGAGGAGATGTACCCGCGGGGTTTCAGCACCTGGGTGGATGTGGAGGGTGTCACCGACAGGCTCGAGGGGGCTGCCAGGCCGGGGCATTTCCGCGGGGTGGCCACCGTGGTAGCCAAGCTGTTCAACATTGTGGAGCCCACCAGGGCATATTTCGGGCAGAAAGACGCGCAGCAGGCTGTGGTGATCAGGAAGATGGTGGACGATCTCAACATGAACCTGGAGGTAGTGGTAGCGCCCACGGTGCGCGAGCCGGATGGGCTGGCCATGAGCAGCCGCAACACGTACCTCGGTCCGGAGGAGCGGCAGGCAGCCCTGGTGCTGTGGAGGTCGCTCAACCTGGCCAGGGACCTCTGGTCGAAGGGAGAAAGGAACGCTGAGGCTGTGCGGGGGCAGATGGCTGCACTCATCCAGCGGGAGCCTCTGGCCAGAATCGAGTACGTGAGCATAGCTCACCCCGAGACCCTGGAGGAGCTGACCGAGCTCAACCAGCCTGCTCTGGTGTCTCTGGCGGTGCGTATTGGACAGACGAGGCTGATTGACAATATCATTCTGGGCAGCCAGACGTGACCTGGCGTCTGTTGCTGCCGGTCTAGCCAGGAGGCGGTTTGCGGCTGTATAGCGGGCCGGACCTGGCTGCCAGGCATAGTACCGCGCGCTTGAACGCGCGCGGAGTTGTTAATAGGGTCGAACGAGGCATTACCTGCAATCATAATGTTAGGAGTGAGACGAGAAAATGGGACAAGGACGGATCAAGAACAATTACTTCACGGTACCTGATCGCAGGCCGCCAAAGTCGAAGGACAATGGCGAGATAGAGGACATTCTGGGAAAATACGGCGCCAAGTTCCCCTTCCTGCACACTGCCGATATCTGTGGGGCCAGGATACAGCTGAGGACCAACTCCCGGCATGTCTCGGACTACTGGATACTGAACTGGTATCCTTCCCACAACCAGAACCCCGACGGCATGATCTATGTTGTCGATGGCATCGAGGGCTACGAGCCGCACCTGTTCTATGACCTGGAGAAGCGAAGGATACTCATCGTGAACTCGGAGTACTACGGAGCGGTGAAGTCAGCAGGGGCCCTGGGACTGGCGGGTGTGATCTTCGCAGAGAGGGGCGGCTATCCCATTCATGGCGCCTGTCTCGGTATCGACAAGAATGGCACAACTGAGGGCGTGGTTATCATAGCCCCCACAGGGACCGGCAAGACCTCGCAGCTTCACGAGTTGCTCTACAACGTGCCGGGCACAAAGGTGCATTCTGATGACTATGTCTTCGTCTTCTTCGAGGACGGGATCATTGCCAGGGCCACGGAGAACTGGCTCTACATACGGAGCGATGTGGCAGAGCAGCACCCTACGTTCATTAACCTGTTCCACGATATGGAAATGGAAAACGTGGTGGAGCAGAAGGATCTCTGCCCGCAGATAGGCGACGACAGCGGCCAGAGGAAGCACGGGCCGTGCTACAGCGAGACGCTCTACGGGAACAAGGTCTGCGTTTTCGATGAGGGCGCCGACAGGTGCTACTGGGCCTACGGTAATTCACGGGTCATGTTCGACCGTGCCAGGTTCCCGATGCTGATGAAAGGCAAGGACGGCTCCCTATACGAGGCGCCTAAGGGCCGAAAGAACGTCATTGACGAGGTGCCTCTGAAATACATCTTCCTGCTCACCAGGGACGACCATACCCCGCCGGTGAGCAGGCTCGATACCAAAGAGGCTGTGGCCGTGCTAAAGGAGGGCAAGTACACCGTCCGACCTGGTGCCGGCCCTCCGGAGAAGTGGGGCAAGATCGGCTATGAGCCCTTCTTCGACCCTTACCCGCCTGAACTGAATGCCCAGCGGCAGGAGGAGTTCTATACCAGGCTATTTGACTCTGGGGTCTCCTGCTACCTGCTGAATACCGGCAGCTATAAGCGGATGGATATCCCGGTGCACCGGACCCACATGTACATCAGGCACATCCTGGAGATATAGCCTGCACAAAGGGCATGGGTGGAAGGGAATGCAACATGTCCGGGGGCACCCTCCCGATTCCGTCTGGGCTGTGGTGCAGCACTGACTTGCCGCTCCGCTGGTCACCTGGTGCCGGTGGGCATCAGCTCCCTGGTTTGGCTCGTTTCCTCGGTCGGCAGTACCGCTTGGGTTCCCCCGTGGCGGAGCCTTTGCGTGGGGTTCGGGTGCCGCCACCTGACGCGATGCCTTACACGCCGGCGGCCAGCGGATCGGGGACCGTGGCCTGAATGGCGGGTCCCGCTCCGCTTGAGGCACCCTGCCAAGTTGTCTTCGTCTCTTGTGGCGCCGGTTGACGGGGTGATAGATTGTGAGCGCAGGGACCAATCTGGTGGTGGGGCCGCGCCCGCTAACGTGTGCTCGCCTTGTCCTGGCCCGGGAGTGGCAGGCCGCCATAGGCGGCCTGCCACTGACACGGAAACACCGCAGATGGCATCTGGAGGCAGATGGCCGGTCGGGTGCAACCACACGTTGTCCTGCTCCCGATGGGGTGCTACAATTCGAGCGTAACTTCCCGAAGGTGGGTTTGGCGCATTACGAGGAATGGGCAGGGGACGGCAGCTTATAACGGTAGAGTATGCTGGCTTCTGGGTGAGGCTGGTGGCTTACCTGATTGATCTGGTACTGGTGCTGGTAATCGGCCTGACACTAGCCGCGCTGGTGAATGTGTACGCGGGGCCCGCCGGCGATGGGACAGTAGTGCCGGTGGCGCTGAGCGAGAGGTCGGCGAACACAGTCACTACCTTGCTCAACTATGGGACTTCCTTCGTGTACCTGGTCAGTTTCTGGGCATGGCGCGGCCAGACCCCAGGTAAGATGTTGATGGGCTTGAAGGTTGTCCGGACTGACGGCACTAGAATCGGCTGGGGCAGGTCTGCGCTGAGATATGTGGGGTACAATATCTCAGTCCTGGCGTTCTTCCTTGGCTACTTGTGGGTGGCAGTCGATCCGGAAAAGCAGGGTATCCATGACAAGATCGCCGATACGTACGTAGTCAGGTTACCCCACAAAAGGAGGATAACGCGCATCTATGGTTAGACAGCCAGGCGGAACCTCCCCGGACCGACCAGTGAGAGTCCGCTACGCTCCCAGTCCCACCGGTTATCCTCATGTTGGCAATATCAGGACTGCCATGTTCAACTGGCTGTTTGCCAGACACCACCGGGGCACGTTCATCGTCCGAATCGAAGACACCGACGTGGAGAGAAAGGTGGAGGGCGCAGTCGAGGATGTGCTCGAAAGCCTACGCTGGCTTGGCCTCGAATGGGACGAAGGCCCCGAGGTTGGAGGCAGGTACGGGCCATATTTCCAGTCGCAGCGGCTGCACTATTACCGGCCGGTGGTGGAGCAACTTACCAGTGACGGCTACGCCTATCCCTGCTACTGCTCGCATGAACGACTGGAAGCGATGAAAGCCGAACAGGTACGCCGAGGGCAACCTCCCGGGTATGATCGCCGCTGCCGCAACCTGAGCCAGGAGGAACGGTCAAGGTTTGAGGCGGAGGGTATCAGGCCAGTGATCCGTTTCAAGACACCCCTCACCGGGCGGACCGAGTTCCGTGACCTGATCAGAGGGAAAGTGGTGTTTGACAACAGCACCCTGGACGACTTTGTGCTGCTCAAGTCCGACGGGTATCCCACCTATCACCTGGCCAATGTAGTTGACGACCACCTGATGGAAGTCTCACACGTGCTCAGGGCCGATGAATGGCTGGCCAGCACGCCGCGACATATTCTGCTTTACCAGGCAGTCGGCTATGAGTCGCCGCAGTTTGCCCACCTGCCCATGATCCTTGGCCCGGACCGGAGCAAGCTGAGCAAGCGACATGGTGCCACCTCATTGCTGGAATTCCGGGACGAAGGATACCTGCCGGAAGCTATGCTCAATTTCCTGGCCCTGCTGGGATGGTCGCTCGACGACCGCACAGAAGTTCTCAGCCGCGAGGAGCTGGTGGAGCACTTCTCGCTGGAGCGCATCAGCAAGACGGCTGCCATTTTCAACATAGACAAGCTGCGGTGGATGAACGGCCTCTATCTACGGAAGCTGGACATAGACGATCTCACTGAGCGGGCGCTGCCCTTTTTCGAAAGGGACCTGCCGTCCAGTGTCAGGCGCCCGATCGATCGTAGCTACGTCCGGGCGGTTGTCGCCCTTGAGCAGGAGCGGGCCAAAACGCTGGCCGAGCTGCCCCAGCTAGGCGAATTCTTCTTCATGGAAGAGCTTGACTATCCCGTTGACCTGCTTTTGCAGAAGCTTAACAGGGAGAAAGCATCTCAGGCACTGACAACCGTCTCGCAGAAGCTGGGCGCGCTGGGGCCTTTCGATCATGGCTCGCTGGAGGCAACCCTCCGCCCGCTGGCGTCGGACCTCTCACTGACCACCAAGGAGCTGTTCAGCCTCCTTCGAGTGGCGGTCACCGGGCGGACGGCGGCACCGCCGCTTTTTCAGACGATGGAGGTCCTGGGAAAGGAGGCCTGCCTGCGTCGAATTGAGGCGGCCATCCGGCTTCTCCGTGGTTGAGTCACCCCCGGGCCCGGCCACAAGGGCTCGATACTCTGATACTGTCGCTAACTGAATCTGGCTGTCAGGTCCCCTTGGAGCAACCCTGCACCAGGATGCGGTGTCACGAAATAGCCGACGGGTTCAGGAAATCGAACATTAAATCGAAATGAGCAATATGCAGCGGGCTTGGCCGATCAACATTCTCTGGCTGCCAGGTTGGGAAGTTACGGAAAAGTGAGACAGAGTGCGGGAAAGGGGCTCTCCCAAACGTGGCGGGTGAAGGTTCCAGGTTGGCGGGTCGGCTCTGAGCGGCTTTGATTTACGGCTTCCGTTTCCCTTATAGTCGTGCTACCCATGGAAGTCCACCCGCTGGTTGCTGGTTTCATTCTCTACTGCGCTCAACGGGACAAGAAGTGGCCGGCCCTCTATGACGAGATGTGCAGAGTGGCGGCGCTTGGCCTGTACCGCAATCTGCGGTACAAAGACCTCAAGAAGCTGGGCCTCTCCCTCAGCCTGAATCGGATAGAAGAGACCGTCAGAATCATAGAACATGTGATGGATTCTGCTGTTGAGCCGTCTGGGCCGGATTCTTCCCCCCACGGCCTGTCCTCCCCGGTTTTGGTCTCTGACCACCAGTAAGGCGTTTGCCCTATCGTGCGGGGCGGCGATCGTGCCCTCATTTCCTGCGCGACCGAAGTGGAGCATGGCGTTTTCAGGGCGCGATGCTATCTTCCGTGGTATAACCTCACCCTCGGTGTGCAGTAAGAATGTCGTCTCTTGCCGTGGAAGCCGTGCATTGTCTTTGGTGTGGGTGGATGTCAGGTTGCCGGCCTGCTCGCCCGAAGGAGGCTTCGGGGTCGGGGTAGACGGGGGCCGTCCCTGAGCCCACCACACGCGTGGGGGGGGGCTCCAGGCTACAAGGCGAGCCGGTCCCACAGGGGGATGAGCCTCCAGGTGCCTGGCCCAGGCAGGCCACCAACGAGCGTAGCGGCGTGGGGTGCACCGAACCCACCGTTCCCCCGCCAGTCCTTTAGCGAGTGGGTTGCGCTACGCTTCATGTACGGCGAGCCCTGCTGAGCTCTTCTCTGCATGCCGAGTCGACTCACGGATCAAGGACGGCTAGCTGAAGTTGCCCTGAGGTGTCTCGGTTCGTATAATAGCGCTGAACAATCACATTCAAGGAGAGTAG
This sequence comes from Chloroflexota bacterium, assembly GCA_003650185.1. Classification (GTDB taxonomy): domain Bacteria; phylum Chloroflexota; class Dehalococcoidia; order UBA2247; family RBG-13-53-26; genus B9-G15. The sequence continues at coordinate 9,111 of QMOF01000016.1, forward strand.
AAGGCTCATGGACAAGACGTCTGTGCGGAAGAAAAGGGCAAAGAAGCAGAAGAGGACTGTGCTCACGGAAGTTGAGTCAAAGGAGCTTCTGGAGAAGGCCGGGGTCAACATCGCCAGGACCAGGCTGGCCCGCAGCATGAAGGAAGCGGTTGCACTCAGCAAGGAGATGGGCTTTCCGGTGGTGCTCAAGATTGCCTCGCCAGACGTGGTCCACAAAAGTGATGCGGGTGGAGTCAAGGTGGACCTGAAGAACGCCGCCCAGGTGCGCCGGGCCTACCAGGAGATAATGACGTCGATCAAGGAGAAGTACCCCGAAGCCGTGATCGACGGGGTGTCGGTGCAGCCCATGGCCAAGCCAGGCGTGGAGGTAATCATCGGCATGACCAAGGACGCGCAGTTCGGGCCGGTGCTGATGTTCGGTCTGGGCGGGATATTTGTCGAGATTCTCAAGGATGTGTCTTTCAGGATAGTGCCTCTGCTGCCCAGGGACGCCAGGGAGATGATAAGAGACATAAAGGGATACCCGGTGCTCGAGGGATACCGGGGACAGCCCCCGGCCGACGTCGCCGCCCTTGAGGATATGATACTGAAGGTGTCCGAATTTGTTGACAAGAACCCGCAGATAAAGGAGCTTGACCTGAACCCCGTGTTTGCCTACAGCGATGGCGCTCTGGCCGTGGACGCCAGGGTGGTGCTTGAGGACGAGGCCGTCGGTTAGGAGGTAGCGGAAGACGAAGGCCGGGGCATCATCCCCACCCTCTGGCCTGACACAGTTCGCACGGGGTGTAGGGAAGGTCAATCGTTAACGACACAGAGCGTCAGCGCTGGCAGCGCTGCGCGGTTGACCAGCGGATAGACTGTGCAGGTTGATTCAGGAGGCGAGCGAGCCTCTCCGTCCCCACCGCCGGTCCCGCGGTCTCCTGGCCCTGGGAGATACAGAGCAGGGGGCACAGAGCGCGCTGTCCCTAGGGCTGACCATCTGCACCCTCTCTAAGGTCGAAGATCGGGCAATCGTCCGTTTGCACAACGGTCAGAGAATGTCTGGAAAAGAAACCCTCTCAAGTCCGCCTGCCCGTCGAGCTCTTCGAGATTGGTGACCACGAAATAGGCAGAATTAGAACTCTCATGCCTGAGTTTGAATAGCTCTCCCCGTGGTGTGGCTGCTGACCTATAATAGCTTCGACAGCCTCAACGTCAGACATCTTGGGCCACATGCTGCCCCAGAGCCATCCGGGGTAGGCTATCTCATTGCCGTAGTACTGGCCAAGTATGATGGTGTTTGGGCTATGATTCGTGGCTTCACCGGCGGCCTCCGCCACGCGCACCTGGTGTTGGGCGTCCTGTACTACAAGCTGAGTCCCGCCGTAGGACACAACCAGGAAAGAAACGAAGACGAGCATCGCTGACGCTACCAACCGCTCATCCAGGTGTGTACAGTCTGAATGTCATAGTTACTACTGTGATATAATGCACTATGGCTAGAACGCTGGGTGAGCGCCTGATCAGGAAAGAGAAGTGGTCCCTCTGCGTTTTGGCCGCCAGCTCGCTGGGCCTCCACCTGGCAGGAGTGGCTGCCATTGGCAACCGCCTGGTTGCTGATGAGATCTGGTACGTACCTGAAGCCAACTCGCTTCTACACGGCGGACCACCAACAGACTACGTGCACCCTTTCCTGGGCAAGCTGTTCATTATGGCAGGGGTAGCGGGTCTGGGCGACAATCCATGGGGTTGGAGGACCGCCTCCGTTGTTTTCGCCACTATCTCGGTGGTTATCTTCTATTTCATCTGCCGTCGGCTCGCCGGGAAGCGCACCGCCTTCTTTGCATCGTTTATTCTCGTTTTCGAGAACTTCACTTTCCTGTACTGCGGCGTGGCCATGCTGGACGTATTCTCCTACACCTTCATGCTGTTGTCTTTCGTGCTTTATCTGGACAAGCGCTACGCCGCCTGTGGGGCAGCGATAGCACTGGCTGCCCTCTGCAAGAGCACGGGCTTCCTGGCAGGCGTGGTCATACTGGCGTACTGGTGGTTCACCTGGTTTACCACCCGGAGTCCACGGTTTCGCGGCATTGGGCTACTGGTAGCGTCCGCCGCGGTAACGTACATCGTGTTGATGCCTTTTGTGGACTTTGCGGCCACGGGGGAATGGCTCAACCCTTTTCGCAGGGCAATCGAGGTGACCATAGGATATGGCGGTAATGAACCCTCAGAGCTGGGCCCTGGAGCCCTGGCGGTGGTAAGGTACCCCTGGGACTTCGTTCTGAGTCCCGGGGGCAACGTTGTGAACCCGAAATTGGAGACCAAGGCGATACTCACTCCGACGGTATGGCTTCTCCTGGCCCCCTCCATGGTCTACATGGCGTACCAGTACGTGAAGCGTCGAAGAGACATTGCCATTTTTGCCCTGCTATGGTTTGGCGTCACCTACCTCATCTGGATACCTTACAGTGTCCTCTCCGCGCCCTACGTTCACTACTACCTGCCTGCGGTACCAGCCGTGTGCATGGCCCTCGGCTTTGGCATACAAAGGGTGTGGAGCAGGTCAGCCGTCAACGGGGTGAGTCTACCTGGGTGGCTGACCAAAGGCGCGGTCGTAGTCTTCCTGCTGGTGCACGTGCTACTATTCCTGGCCTTGTCTCCGCTTGCCGAGCCAGCGGCTTAGCGACGGAGTGCCCGAGATAGTACGGATGGCGCGCACAAGCTCGTCCCAGCAGATGTATTCAGAGCGCCCTTTGAATGTGGTAGGATTCGCTCGGTTGAGACTTGCTTCGGCGCAGGAGTGTAAAGGATCATGAAGATAGTCGGCATTTGCGGGTCACCTCGGGAGGGCAACACCGAGTGGATGCTGAAGAAGTTCCTGGAAGAGGCCGCCTGTGCGGGGGCGGAGACCGATCTCATTCTGCTCCGCAACAGGGACATAAGAGGATGCAACGGCTGCCTCAAATGCGAGGTGGGTGGCGTGGAGCGAGAAGGAAACTGTACGGTCGGGGACGATATGCAGCACATCTACCGCAAACTGCTCGATGCCGATGCGCTCGTCCTGGGCACGCCCGTCTACTTCTCCATGTTGTCCGGTCTGCTGAAGAACTGGATGGACAGGACGTGCCCCATCTGGCCAAAGCTGAAATCGAAACCCATCGCGGGGATAGCCGTGGCGGAAGAGGGCATCGGCAAAGCAGTGGACAACCTCAAGACGTACGCGTCAATATGCAACATGCGCTGGGTGGGCAGTGTCACTGCCCTGGCCAAGAACCCGGGCCAGGTGTCGAAAGATAAAAGGGTCGAGCGGAAGCTCAGGCAACTGGCCAGGAGACTGGTTGATGTGCTGAAGCAGTGAGACTGACTCATCATGCTTCAGAGGCGGGTCGCCGATATCGTCGGACGAGACCCCCGAGACGAAGGCACCCGACACTGCCTTTGACCGCGCTTGTGGTATGTCGCAGACGCGCCTTGCCCTGGGCGATCCCCGTGCGTGAGGGTACTGCTGAAACAGCCAGACCAGCCAGTCTTTCACGGGTGGGCAAGCACGTTCTGTAGCTGAATAGCTGGATAGGTAGACCCTGGCTGCATGCGGCGGGGGAATGGGTGGCAGGGGCTGGAAAGCGACTGGCGCGGTCAAGGGGCCGGCGCAGGTCGGGGTGTCCTTCAGCAGATAGCTGCGCTCGCCCTGGATGACTCTCACGGACGTTGGCACGCGGGTGAAAGCGCCTTTTGTGGCACGGGTTGTCATCAGACCACATGGGGTCATCTTCGGCGAACGCCATCCTTGATTGCAGCAGGCAGAACTGCTAGTATTCGGCGCAAGCAGGGGCCAGTATCGCCGGTATGGATGGGCCTGGTCCTCAAAGGCAAGACTGGCTGTCTCAGCAAAGGAGGCAAGCTATGACTGACAAGGCAGATGCATTCACGGAGAAATACGGGCCGTGGGCTTTGGTGGCGGGTGCCTCGGTGGGGTTGGGGGCGGCCTTTGCCTCTGAGCTGGCGCAAAAGGGCGTTAACGTCGCCCTGATCGCCCGCAAGCCGGGCCCGCTGGGGGAGCTGTCCGCTGATCTCCAGCGCAGGTACAACGTGTCGGTGAAGACTATCCCTCTCGACCTGGCCGCTCCGGACATGCTGAAAACGATAGCGGCAGAGACCGATGACCTGGAGATCGGCCTGCTGGTATACAACACCGCCTACATGCTCATAGGTCCTTTCCTGGAGCACTCCCTCGACAAGCAGCTCAGGAGCATAGACGTAAACTGCCGCGGGCCCCTCACCCTGGCGCACCATTTCGGGCAGAAGATGGTCGAAAGAAAGCGTGGCGGCATCATCCTGATGTCGTCGCTTTCGGGTCTACAGGGGGCGCCCTGGCTCGCCAGCTACGGTGCTACCAAGGCCTTCAACATAGTGCTGGCCGAGGGGCTGTGGTACGAGCTGAAGGACGAAGGGGTGGATGTGCTTGTCTGCTGCGCCGGGGCCATCGCCACTCCGAACTACATTGCCAGCCAGCCCGTGGCTCTCGGGGGCATGGCGCCGAAGCCTTTGAGCACCGAGAAGGTGGCCCGGGAGGCTGTTGCCGCCCTCGGCAAGAAGCACATGGTCGTTCCCGGGCGTGCCTATCGCTTCTCCAGTATGCTGCTGGACAAGTTTATGTCGCGAAAGCGCCGGATCAAGATCATGGCTGACTCAACCGAGAAGATGTACGGCGACAGGCTGGTGACCATCAACTAGGAGTTAGCCAGACCGCCGTGCCTCAGGAAGGGGCGGCGGCAAGGGGGTGCCAATATGGACAAGCTGATCTACCTTCTGTGGGGGCCAGAAGGGCAGGACAAGCAGCAGAGGCGTGACATCCTGCTGAATGAAGTGGCGCCGAAGCTGCTCGCGGTGGGAGCCAGGAAGCTGACCATGTACATCGATGACCCGGACTCCAATGTGAGGTCGCCCGCGCCGTTCCACATCGGCGAGCGCATCTGCGGCGAAGTGGCCCTCTGGCTGGACGACGCCGGCAAGCGTGCGCCTTTCGAGCAGGTGTTGAGGGATGCCGGGTTCCGGGTGGCTGGCTACCTGGTGGACGAGTCCATCTACACCGAGTACGGCGGGAACCGGCACTCGGGCCCGAGGGACTGGCCGGACGGCCAGCGTTCGCCCGGCGTAGTCACCATCACCCTGATGGAGCGCCCGCAAAAGCTTTCCCGCGAGGAGTGGGTCCGGCGGTGGCACGGAAGGCAATCGCCGGTGTCGGAGGCAATGCAGCCACGCACACGCTATATCCGCAACGTGGTGATGGAGGCGGTCACGCCGGATGCGCCGCCCTTTGAGGGGATCGTGGAGGAGGCGTGGCCCTCAGCCAGGCACGTCACCAACCCGTTCCTGTTCTACGGCGCTGGTAAGAACCCCTTCAAGCTGGTGCTGAACCTGGTTCGGATGCTCAGGAGTGTCACCTCCTTTCTCGACCTGCGCCGCATCCGCACCACAACTGCGAGCGAATACATCCTGAAGAGCTGAGCGGCGGTCTTCGCCCAGTGGCCGATCGGACGCCCGCTTTGCTTCTGGATGATCCGCACCTCCGGCGTCGGAGGACAAAGGGATAATGGCTGAATCCCCAGAGTGGCGCAATGGTACACATTTCATCCCCACTGTATCAAGCGCGAAGCAAGTCCTGTAAGGCAGAATCGACTTCTGCGAACTGGTAGCTATAGCCCGAATCCAGCAACCTCTGGGGGACTGCCCGCTGGCCTTCAAGCAATGTACTCGCCATCTCACCAAAGAGCAGACGCAGGAGGAAGGCGGGTACCCTCACAAGTGACGGCCGTCTCAGTTGCCGTCCCACGATGCGGCTGAAGTCGTGGTTGGTAACTGGACGCGGAGCACTGAGATTGAACGGGCCTCAGGCGTCTTCATTGTTGATCAGAAAGCGGATGGCGGCCACCTCGTCCGCAATATGGATCCACGGAAGCCACTGTCTGCCATCACCTAAAGGGCCTCCAAGGAAGAAACGGTAAGGCAACAGCAGTCGTGGCAGAAGCGCCTCCTGGTAAACAGGCGCGGCAATCGCCCACTCTCGGCAGGCATCCTGCGCGCTGACCGGGCCTAGATTATCCCCTCGTCCCTGAGCTGGTTGATCTCCGCATCACTATAGCCGCACATATCCCGCAGCACCTCGTCGGTGTGCTCTCCGTGCACTGGGGCCCTGCCGCGGGTGTCCGCTGGCGTGTCGCTGAAGTGGGCCGGGTAGCCGGGTATGAGGCTACTGCCGAACCAGGGGTGATCGTAGCTGACCAGGTAATCGTTCTCCATGACTTGAGGGTCGTCCTTCAGTTCCATTGGTGAGTTGACCCTGGTGCCAAATACACCGTTCTCCACAAAGAGACGATGCCACTCGTCCCGAGTCCTGGTGGCAAAGACCTCGTCCAGCAGGGCAATGAGCGCCTCGCAGTTGGCAAACCGGTCTTCGCGGGTGGCAAACCGAGGGTCAGTCGCTATCTCCGGCCGGCCGAGGACATGGCACAGCTCCTCCCACGACCCTTCCCGGTACGACCCAACCAGGCATACGTACTCACCGTCTTTGCAGCGATAGTAATTGCGCAGCGCATCGGTCGAGCTTCGCTGATGCCGGGGCACTGGCTGGCCCATTATCATGGCATTCATCACGTTGAAGTACTGGAGGTACATGGCGGAGCCAAGGATAGAAACGTGGAGCTCCTGGCCTTGCCCGGTCCGTTCTCTGACCAGAAGGGCCGTCAAGATAGCATGGCTGGCCATAATGGCCGTCATCTGGTCCACCACGCCGAAATGGAGAACCAGCGGGGGCATGTCCGGCTCACCCATGCAGTACATCAACCCGGACCGTGCCTGGCCGTGAAAATCAAATGCTCCCTGCTGGCTCTCGGGACCGCGTGGCCCGTAGCCGGAGACCGCGGCGTAAACGATTCCCGGATTGATTTCCCGCAGCACCGGGTAGCCCATGCCCAGTCCCTCTACCACCTTCCTCCGTACGTTTGTTACGAAGACGTCTGACCTGGCTACCAGGCGGTGAGCAATTTCCCTGCCTTTCTCTGCCTTGAGGTCAAGCACGATGCCTTTCTTGTGCCGGTTGGCTCCTTCGTGGAAAAGGCTCTTGCCGTCGATGGCAACGTTGGCCTTGCCGAACCGCGTCAGCATCCTTATCGGGTCCCCCATACCGGGCTGCTCTATCTTTATCACCTCTGCTCCAAGGTCACCCAGTATTGCACTGGCCCCTGGACCAGCATGGAATATTCCCCATTCCAGGACCCGGATTCCTTCTAACGGCTTGGGCACCATGTCCTCCTTTCGGCCACTGCGGCGTTTGTTTCCAGGGCTGTACATATGCAGGGGCCTCGCTGTTTACTCCAGGCGACAGGCTGTGGGAAGCTGCTGACAGGCCCAAGTTGCTTCTTTGCGGACACGTACGACATACGACATATGAAATCGACCTGGCAGTCTGCTCTGGGTGTGGTCTGCGGCCGGGACTACGTGGTGGCCGCCTCGGACGCCGGTTGAGCTTACCGGGCCAAGGCAACCAAGCTACGTTTGTCTGGCGAAGGCGGGCTTGCCCGTTTGCTTCTGCCCTGAGCCGTTGCCGCCCGCCAAGCCAGGGGTCTTCTCAAGGAAAGATAGCCCACTACGCAACTGGCTCATGATTTCCCAGGGCTCCAGCTTCCAGGGCTCCATCCCGGTGTACAGTTGGCTGAACCAGTCGGGTGATATCAGTGCTCCCACGAGATAGCCGGCGAAGATGTCTGCTTCTCTCTCTTCTCTTGCGCTGAAGGTGGGGTACCTGGAGCCGCGGTGCCTTCGCTTGCCCACGTGCAGGAAGTGATGCCCCAGGCAATGGGCGATGCGCCAGCGCCGCTCCGCAGCAGGCAGGCCCCGGCGGATGACTATCGTACCGAGGCAGAAGATGTCCTCCAGTTGCGAGGGCATGTCATCGACCTCGAGAACTTCCAGGCCCTCTGCCGTGGCGATCTCCTCGGGCTCCATGCCCTCGTACTTTCTGAGTGCATCCCTGGATATCATGTCCCTCCCCCAGGCCCTCTGGCTTTCCTTCGCTCTCTGACCATCCTGATGATCCTTCTGACCCAGTCCTTCTCGTCCTCAGGCAGCAAATGCCACTCGCCGCTGAAGAACAACTCTATCTCCGGGTCGAGAATCTCGTCGGACTGTCTGCCATTGTTGCACAGGTAGTCGACAGGGACATTTAGTGCCTCTGCTATGCGCCGCAGCGTGTCCAGCCGCGGATTGCTCCTCTGGCCCGAGAGTATCCTGCTCACGGTGGCCGCTGGCAGTCTGGCCTTTCTGGCCAAGTCTGCCTGGCTCAACCCCAGGCTTCTCATCAGATCGAGGATTCTGTCACCCAAGTATCCAGTCATGGTACAACGACCTCACCATACGACGTTACCCCCCCTCGGACCTGCAAATGCCCGTGCCCACATTTTAGTCTATTCACGCGACCTTTGCCAAACAGACGGGTTATGTAAGTTTCGCCGCTGTGCAAGCCCTTACGTACCACACAACTGCGAATTTGGCAAGTGCCCCCCCCAACCCCACCAGCGCCGTCGGCGGGCGGGCGAAGCCAGCCTCACGCCTCTACACTGTCACAGCAGCCTCGTCAGGTCGACTGGACTCTCGATTGTCTCCTTCGCACCACTGGCTACCAGCTCCTCGCGAGTGCGAAAACCCCACAGCGCACCTACCGGGTACATGCCTGCCGCGCTGGCCGTCTCCATGTCGATGCCGCTATCACCCAGATACACGAACTCTCTTGGTGGAATACCCAGTCGGTCTGCTATCTCAAGCGCCGCCCTGGGGTCTGGCTTGTAAGGGCCGTTGGGTTGTGCCCCCACGACTGCATCGAAGCGCCATTGCGGCAGCAGCCTGGATACCGTTAACCTGGTAAAGTCGTCTGGCTTGTTGGACAGCACGGCCATCCTTATCCCGTGCGTGGTCAAGAAGTCAAGCAGGTCCGGAATGCCGTGGTAGGGGCGTGTCTTGTTTGACCAGCGCTGCCGGTACTCCTCGCGTATGGCGGCAGCCACCTGAGCCACCGAGACATCGTCCCGCTGCCACTGCGGCAGCACCCGCCTTGCTAGGTGCTCCACGCCGTCTCCGATAAAGTACCGGTACTCATCCAGGGAGTACCTCGGAAGGCCAGCCCGCTCCAGAACCAGGTTCACCGAATCGGCGATGTCTTGCAGCGTGTCCAGTAACGTGCCGTCGAGGTCGAATATAACCGCTCTGAACTTCATGGGACAAGCCTTTCACTACCGAAGAGCCAGCAGCCTGCTCGGAGCCAACCACCACACCTGACTGTAGCCGCGATCAATTCTAGCTAGCACGGCAGCCCTTGTCCAATCAGCCTCTACAACTTGAGTCGGACAGCTAGCGCCAATCGCCCTCTGGCCAGTTGGCGGGCCTCAGGAACTTGCGCCACATAGGTCTTGGACGCATGGCGCCCTAACGATAATGTAACCTCTGACCTGATACAGCTCTATCAAAGACTGGTGTATACTCTGGGCAAGACGCGCTCGGGGCTGTGGGGTCGTACGGGGCCGGCGAG
>QMOF01000017.1 GCA_003650185.1 Chloroflexota bacterium
AGTGGTGTACGCACGTGGGGCCCCTGGATCCGCGATTGGCATGTGGCTTGCCGGTGTCTTGTGGGAGACCAGGTAGAGTATAGGCCGGGTGTCAGGTCGGTCCTCGGACACCCACAAGGCCGGACTCCGGGGCCTTGCCAACGGCCGGCAGCAGCCTGCCGTGCTCGTTGACCTGTGCGGCGGCAAGGGGTAAGATGATATGCGGAACAGGGTGGCGATGCAGTCCAGCTTGATTGGAAAGATCGACAAGGCCAGACGCTACGCGGAAGACAAGGATCGGGTAATACTCACTGAATTCGAGGCAACTTTCCAGGGCGACCACGGCACCCATGCCGTTAGCTACCGGGGTGGGAAATGGCATTGCTCATGCCATTTCTTCGCTGGCTGGGGGGTGTGCAGCCATTCCATGGCCCTTCAGAGGCTTCTCGGTGGGATATTGCCTGTGGCGGAGCGATGACGCCCCTGGTGGGCTAGCCTGTTGGGCCGACCGGCTTTTCTGGTGCGTTGGCCAACGTCCCCGAGGGCACATGTATGCTAAGAGATTAGAGATTGAAGAAGAGAGGCAGAGAGCATGGACTTAGGACTTTCGGAACCGCAGGAGATGCTGAGGAAGATAGCCAGGGACTTCCTGGCGACTGAGTGTCCCAAGAGCCTGGTCAGGGAGATGGAGGAAGACAAGAAGGGCCACCCGGCTCACCTGTGGCAGAGCATGGCCGAGCTTGGTTGGATGGGGTTGCCCTTTCCTGAGGAGTATGGAGGCGGTGGAGGCACATTCCTGGACCTGGCGGTGCTGCTGGAGGAAATGGGCCGTGCCTGTCTACCGGGGCCCTTTTTCTCCACGGTGGTTCTCGGCGGTTTGACGGTTCTCGATGTTGGTACGGCGGAGCAGAAGCAGCGCTTCCTGGCTCCGATGGCGGAGGGCAGCATGGTAATGACGCTGGCCCTGACCGAGGCCGACGGAGGGTACCATGCCAGTGGCATATCCACTGAAGCTGTCCTGGACAAGGACCATTACATAATCGATGGGACGAAATTGTTTGTCCCCGATGCTCACGTGGCCGATTGGATGATATGTGCCGTCCGGACAAAGAAGGGAAGTCGGGGAGAAGATGGGATCAGCCTGCTCCTGGTCAGGAGTGAAAGTGAGGGGCTGGCTTGCGAAGTACTGCCTAGCCTGGCCAAGGACAGGCAATGCGGGGTGACGTTGAACGGCGTGGCTGTCCCGGCGGCAGATGTGCTGGGTACTGTTGACGGTGGCTGGAGTGTGGTGCAGAGGTCGTTGCAGCGGGCGGCGGTGGCGAAGAGCATAGAGATGGTGGGAGGAGCCCAGCAGGTGCTGGAGATGACGGTGGAGTATGCCAAGGAAAGAGTCCAGTTTGATCGCCCCATTGGAAGCTTCCAGGCTATCCAGCACCACTGTGCCAACATGGCCCTGGATGTCGATAGCGCGCGCTACCTGGCCTACCAGGCGGCCTGGAAGATCAGCGAAGGGCTTCCGTGTGACATGGAAGCCGCCGTGGCGAAGGCCTGGGTGAGCGACGCCTACAGGCGGGTGTGTGCCCTGGGGCATCAGGTGCACGGGGCAATAGGATTCACTCTGGATCACGATATGCAGCTCTACTCCAGGCGGGCCAAGGCAGCCGAGGCGTCCTTCGGTGACGCGGACTTTCACCGCGAAGCGGTGGCACAGATGTTGGAAGGCTAGAGCTGCCTCTTTGCAAATCAGGACCGGCCCTACGGATGGCGCTGGTTCCCTGGTTGGTCTGTGGAGTTCCTTTCTCAGCAGGCAGCAGAGGTGCAGGGGGTGGTACAGGAGGCCGTTGCCTCGAAGATCGGTAGTGTGTTACCTGGGGGGCATCCTGCCGGTGCCGGGGCCCTGTGCTCTGCCCAGATATTTCGGTGTGAGGAGGCCCGGGGGAAGCGAAGGCAAAGATTGCCTGTTCGGGGTGTGCGGTAGATGGCGGACTATGACTATGTGATCATAGGTAGTGGTATTGCCGGGTTGTACACGGCGTTGCTTGCGCAGGAGCGGGGCAGTGTCCTGATCTTGACCAAGGGTGGCATTGATGACTGCAATACCCGGTATGCCCAGGGAGGCATTGCTGCTGCGATCGGTAAGGGGGATTCACCTGAGGCGCATTTCAGGGACACCATGGAGGCCGGGGCGGGCCTATCTGATCCGGAGGCGGTGCGCCTGCTGGTGGAGGAGTCCGCCGACCGCATCGCCGACCTCATAAATCTAGGTGTCCCCTTTGATACGATCAACGGTGAGATCGCCCTGACCAGGGAGGCGGCGCACAGCGCCCCGCGTGTGTTGCACGCCGGTGGGGATGCCACTGGGGAGCACATAGAGGTGACTCTGAGTCAGCGGGTACGCTCGTCGGGGGTGCAAGTCCTGGAACACTGTCTGGGTACGGAGATTGTTGTGTCTGGGGGAAAGGTGGAGGCCATAAAGGCCCTCGATTGCCGCACGGGCTCCGTCGAGGAGTTCGGCTGCCGCAATCTAATTCTAGCTACCGGTGGTGCCGGCTGCCTGTTCAAATATACAACGAATCCAGAGGTGGCTACGGGTGACGGGGTGGCCCTTGCTTTCAGAGCAGGGGCTGAGGTGATGGACATGGAGTTCTTCCAATTCCATCCGACTGCGATACGGCTGCCGGGCGTTCATCCTTTCCTGATCTCTGAGGCGGTCAGGGGAGAAGGTGGAATCCTGCGGAACGTGGAGGGCTACCGCTTTATGCCAGACTATGCAGAGGAAGGAGAGCTGGCCCCGAGGGACGTGGTGACGCGCGGCCTGGTCTGCGAGATGAAGAAGACGAAAAGCGACAGGGTGTTCCTTGATGTCACTCACTTGCCGCCCTACCTGATAAAGACCCGTTTTCCCCATATCTACCGCTTTTGCCGCGATCACGGCCTGGACATCACCAAGGGGCTCATCCCAGTGGCGCCGGCGGCCCATTACATGATGGGGGGTGTCCGGACCAACACATGGGGGGAGACCAATGTCGGCGGGCTCTTTGCCGTTGGCGAGGTAGCTTGTACAGGAGTGCACGGGGCAAACCGGTTGGCCAGCAACTCGCTGCTGGAGGTGCTGGTGTTCGGCAAGCGGGTGGTTCAGAGGATCGATCAGGGCGGGGCCACAGCCCCTGCTGGCACACATGGAACGGACTGTCGCCGTCTTCCAGAGCGAGAGGCCTCGGAACCGGTGCCGCCTCTCAGCCTTACTGCACTGCAGACGCTGATGTGGGAGAAGGTAGGGATTATCCGCTCAGGAGAGACGCTTGAGAAGGCGGCCAACGTGCTTGCCACGTGGCAGAGATACATGGAGGAGCCGTCTGACCGAAGTTCGCATCAGTTGGCCAACCTGGTGCTGACAGCCCGGCTTATGACAGAATCGGCGTTGCTCAGGACCGAAAGTCGCGGCGCGCACTACCGTACTGATTACCCTCAGCTTTCCGAAGACTGGGTGAGGCACGTTGTATTCAGAGTGGGGTAGAAGATCAGAGGTGGGTTGGGGACAGGTGGAGGACCTAGTTGACCGCGCTCTGGCCGAAGACGCGGCATGGAGTGATGTAACCACCAGTGCCCTTATGCCACCTGGGATGGGTGGAAGGGCCCGGTTGGTAGCCAGGTGTGCGGGAGTTCTGGCCGGGATAGAGGTAGCAAGCCTAGTCTTTCGCAGGATGGACCCCTCTGTGCGGTTGGATGTGGCTACAGCCGACGGTGCTCGCCTGGAACCGGGAGAAGTGATAGCCGAGCTGGAGGGGCACGTCGCCGGTATGCTCAAAGGCGAGAGGGTGGCCCTGAACTTCTTGCAGCGCCTCAGCGGTATAGCCACACAGACGAGGCGCTATGTGGAAGCGGTGGAGGGGTTGAAGGCTCGGATTGTGGACACGCGAAAGACGACTCCGGGATTGAGGGTCCTGGAGAAGTATGCTGTCAGAATGGGCGGAGGGCACAACCACCGCTTCAACCTGGGTGATGGAGTGCTGATCAAGGACAATCATTTGGCCGTCCTTAGATCCCAGGGTGTAAGCCTGAGGGATATCATTGCCCGGGCGAAGGATGAGGCCCCGTTGACTCTGCGGGTGGAGGTGGAGGCAAACAGTGCCCAGGAGGCTCTGGAGGCAGCGGAGGCGGGCGCGGATATGGTCATGCTGGACAATATGGACCTGGACGAGATGCGCCGGGCTGTGGAGCTGCTGGAGGGCCGCGTCTTACTGGAGGCCTCGGGCGGCATCACCATGGCTAACGTGCGCCAGGTGGCTGAGACGGGGGTTGATTTTATCTCCGTCGGCGCTCTGACACACTCGGTCACGTCTCTCGACATCGGCCTCGACATGTGATCTCCCTGTGTCCTGGTGGGCCTGTTTGTTAACAGGCCCGATGCGGGAACAGATGGCCAGGAAAGCGGCGGTGGTTATTCCTTTCATGCTGCTCCGTTGGATGCCTGATGATGCTGTGCTATACTGTGACTGAGGCGTTGGCTTTGGAGGGGAATCAATGATCGATGAACTGAAGGTGTTTACCGGCAATGCGCATCCCGACCTGGCCCATGGGATATGTGAGTATCTGGGCATACCGCTGGGCAGGGCCGAGGTGTTCGAGTTCAGCAACGAGAACATTTTCGTGCGCTTGCTGGAGCACATAAGGGAAAGGGATGTCTTTGTGGTTCAGTCGATTTGCTCCCCCGTAAACAAGAGCTTGATGGAATTGCTCATTATGCTCGACACTGTGAAGAGAGCATCGGCGGGCAGGGTCACCGCGGTTGTTCCCTACTACGCCTACAGCAGGACCGATAAGAAAGACCAGCCGAGGGTGCCAATCACGGCCAGGCTGGTGGCTGACCTCCTCACAGTTGCAGGCGCCAACCGTGTGCTCACCGTGGACCTGCATGCCGGACAGATCCAGGGGTTCTTTCACATACCGGTGGACGAGTTGACGGCGCTGTATCTGCTGAGCGGTTACTTCAGGGACAAGGCGCTGGACGATCTGGTGGTGGTGGCTACTGATATTGGCATCTCCAAGCGGGCCAGAGACATGGCAGCGAAGCTCAATGCTCCGCTGGCCATAATTGAAAAGAGGCGGGTAGGCAACGCAGAGAGGGTGGATACCCTGAACGTCATTGGCGATGTGAAGGGGAAGTGTGCGCTTACGGTAGATGACGAAATAGACACCGCTGGCTCACTTACTGGAGCGGTTGAGGCTCTTCTGGAACAGGGGGCCAAGGAGGTGTACTCGTGCTGCACTCACGCGGTCCTTTCAGGGTCTGCTGTGGAAAGGATAGCTGAGTCCCCGGTCAAAGAGGTGGTAGTTACTGACACAGTCCCCGTGACGGGTCGAAAGAAGCTGGACAAGATCACTGTACTCTCGATGGCTCCACTTCTGGGTGAGGCCATTCGGCGCATCCATACTGGCCAGTCAATGGGAGCAATGTTTGAGACTGAGTAAGAGGGCAAATGTTAAAGTGGTTGGGCAGGCTGGTAGATTCCAACGAAAGAGAGCTCAAGCGAGTGCAGCCTCTGGTTGCCCGTGTGAATGCTCTGGAGGCTGACTTTGGACGACTGAGTGATGCTGAGCTGCGGGCCAAGACCGACCAGTTTAAGGCCCGATATCGAGACGGGGCCAAGCTTGACGATCTTCTTCCAGAGGCTTTCGCTGCCGTGCGCGAGGCAGCGAAACGGACACTGGGCCAGCGCCACTTTGACGTCCAGCTAATGGGTGGGGTTGTCCTCCACCAGGGCAAAATTGCCGAGATGAAGACTGGTGAGGGCAAGACTCTGGTGGCCACCCTTCCGCTATATCTCAACTCCCTTACCGGCGAAGGCTGTCACCTGGTCACCGTGAACGACTACCTGTCCAAGCGGGACCCGAACTGGATGGGGCCGGTGTACCATGCACTGGGGGTGAGTGTGGCCAGCATCCAGCATGAGGCGTCCTTCCTGTTTGACCCGGGGTATGAGTCGGACGACCCGCGATGGCCGTCCATGCGGCCGGTGTCGCGGCGCCAGGCTTATGAAGCTGACATAACCTACGGCACCAACAACGAGTTTGGGTTTGACTATTTGCGGGACAACATGGTGGTTGACCTGTCGCAGTGCGTTCAGAGGTCTCTGCACTATGCCATTGTCGACGAGGTAGACTACATTCTGATTGACGAAGCGCGCACGCCGTTGATCATCAGCGGGGCAGCCGAGGAGGCAACGCAGCGGTACTACACGTTTGCCAGGCTGGTGCAGCGACTGGTGGCGGAGGAAGACTACACTATTGACGCCAAGGCGCGGGCTGTGATGCTGACCGATGAAGGCGTGGCCAAGATGGAGAAGCTGCTCAGAAAAGAGGGCTTGCTCAAGGCACCTGACCTCTACGATCCGAGCAACTACGTCCTCACTCATCACTTGGACAATGCCCTGAAGGCGCATGCGCTTTACAGGAGGGACAGAGACTACGTGGTGAAGGACGGCCAGGTGATCATCGTGGACGAGTTCACCGGCAGGTTGATGTTCGGCAGGCGGTACTCCGAGGGACTGCACCAGGCCATAGAGGCCAAGGAGAGGGTTAAGATACAGCGGGAGAGCGTGACGCTGGCCAGCATCACCTTTCAGAACTACTTCCGTCTGTACCAGAAGCTGGCCGGGATGACAGGGACGGCGGTCACGGAAGCCGAGGAGTTCAACAAGATATACAAGCTGGAGGTGGTGGTCATTCCCACCAACAGGGAGACGATCCGCGTCGACCACAGTGATTACGTATACAAGAACGAGGAAGCCAAGTTCAAGGCCGTGGCCAATGAGATAGAGGCCCTCCATGCTGAGGGACGCCCGGTGCTGGTGGGCACCACCTCAATAGAGAAGTCGGAGCGTCTGAGCGATCTGCTCCGGAGGCGCGGGGTGCCTCACCAGGTGCTCAATGCCAAGAACCATGAGAAGGAAGCCCAGATCATAGCCCAGGCGGGCAGGGTGGGGGCGGTAACCGTGGCCACCAATATGGCAGGTAGGGGCGTGGACATCATCCTGGGAGGGAGCCCGGAAGGCCGCTCCCGTGAGGAGTGGCTGGCAGAGCACGAGAAGGCAGTCCAGCTCGGCGGGCTGCACGTGATAGGGACCGAGAGGCACGAGGCACGCCGGATTGACAATCAGTTGCGCGGCCGTGCCGGACGCCAGGGAGACCCGGGCAGCTCCCGCTTCTATGTGTCGCTGGAAGACGACGTGGTGCATCGTTTTGGTGGCGATAGGGTGAAGGGCTTTATGGAGTGGGCTGGGGTTGGCGAGGATGTCCCCATAGAGCACTCGCTGGTCAGCAAGGCCATTGAGAACGCCCAGGTGCGGGTCGAAGGTTACCATTTTGAGATACGGAAGCACCTGGTGGACTACGATGACGTGGTCAACAGGCACCGCGAGGTGATATACGGCGAGAGGAAGCGGATACTGAGCGGGGCTGATCTCAAGGCAAACATCGAGTCCATGATCCGGGACGAGCTCAAGGAAGTGGTGGCGGCCCACGTGGACAGTGACCAGGTTGACCTGGAGGGGCTTCTGGAGGACGTGGGCCGCATTCTGCCTCTGCCGCCCGAATTGAACCGGGATTCTCTGGCGGGCAAAGACCCGGTGGAGATCGAGGGCATGCTCGCTGATTACGCTAGTTCGGTCTACCAGCAGAAGGAGGCCCAGCTCGGTCCGGACAAGATGCGTGTGCTCGAGCGCCTGGTGATGCTCCGCACCCTGGACCGGCTGTGGATGGAGCATTTGACCATGATGGAGCACATGCGGCAGGGGATCGGGCTTCAGGCGGTGGGGCACAGTGATCCTCTGGTGGCCTATAAGAAGGAGGGTCATGCCCTGTTTGAGAGCCTCCTGGCCAACATCCGGCACGACGTGGTGAGCACCTTCTATCACGTGGACATCGTGAAGAAGGAAGCAGCACCCTCAGGAGCACGTGGGCAACCACAGCCGGTAGCAGCCAGGCCGCAGGCCCCACTGGCCAACAAGAAGGTGGGCCGAAATGACCCCTGTCCCTGTGGCAGCGGCAAGAAATACAAGAGGTGTTGCGGGGCGGGCCAGTAGGGTTCCAGCAAATGGAGACCGGCCGCCCGGCCCACGAGGGCGGACCGGTGCCGAGACTAGACCATCCTCCAGGCCAGGCCCAGCCAGAGGGCGTCATCATGAAGAACAGCCAGGTCGCCAAGGTATTCCAGGATATCGCCGATTTCCTGGAGCTCAAGGGGGAAGTGCCTTTCAAAGTCAGGGCCTATCAGAAAGCAGCCCGCACTATAGAGCACCTCCCCGTAGAGGTTGAGCAGTTGATGGCCGAGGGCAGGCTGAGGCAGGTGCCCGGTGTGGGCGACGCCATAGCCAAGAAGATAACCGAGCTGCTGACGACCGGCCGGCTGGAATACTACGAGAAGCTGCGGGCTGAGTTCCCTGAGGGGATTACCACCCTGTTAGACATCCCTGGCATTGGCCCCAAAACCGCCTTGCGGTTGGTCTCGGAGTTAGGGGTGAGGTCGGTCGAAGACCTGGAGGCGGCCTTGGCTGGGGGCAAAGTGGCCAGCCTCTATCGACTGGGCGATAAAACAGCGGAGAATATTCTGCGTCACCTCCAGTCGCTCCGGACCAAGGAGCAGCGCATCCCCCTGGGAGTGGCCCTGCCCCAGGTCGAGGACATCATATCGTCTCTACGGGAGCGATGTGAGGTGCATAACCTGACCCCGGCGGGAAGCCTGCGCCGGTTCAAGGAGACCGTAGGAGACGTCGACCTGATGGGCACGGCCGACAACGCCCAGGCGGTGATCGATACTTTCACCGGCCTGGCGCAGGTTAGGCAGGTGCTGGCAAAGGGGAGTACCAAGGCCAGCATAGTCACCGATCGTGACCTTCAGGTGGACCTCCGCGTGGTGGAGCACGATGCCTTTGGCTCCTTGCTCCAGTACTTCACTGGCAGCAAGCAGCACAACATTGCTCTGAGGGAACGGGGACGCCGCCGCGGGCTGAAGCTGAGCGAGTATGGCATCACGGACCTGAAGACCGGCCGGCTGGAGAAGTTCGCTGCGGAGGAGGACTTTTACCGCCGCCTGGGCCTGCCGCTGATCCCTCCCGAGTTGCGGGAGGGGGAACAGGAGTTGGAGACCGCGGAGCGAGGGGCCATTCCTACTCTGGTGGAGCTAGGGGATATCAAGGGTGACCTGCACGTCCATACCAACTGGAGTGACGGGCGTGACTCCCTTGAGACCATGGTTGCAGCAGCCCGGGCGTTGGGATACCAGTATCTGGCCATCACGGAACACTCGCGCGGACGGGGAATTGCGCATGGCCTGGATGAGGGGCGGTTGAGGCAGCAGATGACGGAGATCAGAAGGCTCAACGAGAGCCTCGATGGCTTCACCGTGCTCAGCGGCATAGAAGTAGACATCCGCGCCGACGGCAGCCTCGATCTGCCCGACGAGATGCTTGCAGACCTGGATGTGGTGATTGCAGCGGTCCACTCGGCGCTGGGTCAGGACGAGGCCAGGATGACCCGCAGACTGCTGGCGGCCATTGAGAACCGGCACGTGGATATCATAGCCCACCCCACCGCCCGGTTGCTGGGGGAGCGGGAGCCGGTAGCGGTGGACATGGAAGCTGTCTTCCGCGCCGCGGCCCGAACGGGAACGGCGCTGGAGATAAATGCCATGCCGGACCGGCTGGACCTGAAGGACAGTCATGTCTTTCGGGCCAGGGAGCTGGGGGTGAAGCTTACCCTGGGCAGCGATGCCCACGCGGCGGAGCACCTGGCGCTGATGCGCTACGGCGTGGGCACAGCGCGGCGTGGCTGGTGTGAGGCGCGCCACATATTGAATACGCTGCCGGTAGGACAGGTGCTGGCCTCTCTGAAGGGGCGTTGACGGGTGGGGCCACACCGGCAACCGCCCGGGGGCTGCGGAGGGTGGGTGTTATCTCATTTGACGAGGTTGCCGGCGGGTCTTGACAGGGATACACGTAAACGTGTAAGATGCCAGCCATGAAGCGCAGAGGTACGCCAGCATGGGACAGCCAGCGTATCCGGGCCCTGCGTCGGCACCTGGGGGTTACCCAACAGGAGCTGGCCGGGCAGATGGGAACGCGGCAGCAGACCATCAGCGAATGGGAGACGGGGATGTACCGGCCCCGTGGCGCCTCGGCAACGCTGCTGAGTATCATAGCCGAGAGGGCTGGCTTCTATGGAACGGGCAGTGACGACGACCTCCAGGTGGATGATGGTGCGCAGCGCGGCTGAGGGGTCTGGGCAGTGCTACCATGATGAACAGGTGCCTGACGGCGATCGGAGCGGGGAACTGCTGGCAGGCGCCACCAGACTGGTGTACACAGTGGGGACAAGCACCCGGAGCGCCGACGAGTTCGTGTCCTTGTTGAAGGGGCTGGGGGTGGAGGCGGTGGTTGATGTGCGTCGCTTTCCCAGCAGCCGGTTCGAGCACTTCAGGCGGGAGGAGATGGCCACGTCCCTGCCGAAGGTGGGGCTGGGCTACCACTACCTGGGTGACAGCCTGGGTGGGTATCGGACGGGGGGTTACCAGGCCTTCTCCGGCAGTGAGGAGTTCAGGCGAGGGCTGGACGAACTGGAACGGATAGCTGCTGAGCGGAGGACCGCTGTGGTGTGTGCCGAGAGGCTTCCCTGGCGCTGCCACCGGCGCTTCATTGGGGATGGATTGCGTGAGCGTGGCTGGCAGGTGGTGCACGTCATTGATGAGAAACGGACCTGGAGCCCGGCGGAGTAGTGGTACTGGCGTAGGCCAGTATAACGATGACCGAACCGCGTCAGAGACTTCCAGGGTGGTAATGGCCAGGCGGGGATAAAGTAGTGTGAACGGTGTTCAGCAGGGTGCCAGGCTTTTGATCTGGCCAGCAGAGAGGGACGAGGCGGAGCTCGGTTGAGGCAGGAGTAAGGTCTTCTTTTTTGCCTCGTTTACACGTAATAGTGTAAAGGCATCCAGAGGAGGCGGGCTTGGGGGTCACAGAGAGGGCGAGGTGGTGTGAGATACCCCTGGTCTTAATGGTAGGGTGGCCTGGCTGAGCGGTGCGGGGATGGTCTGCTTGGGGGTTTTAACGGGTAGGTGAAGGTATCCCCAGGAGATGGCTTTGGCGGTCAGAGAGAGCGTTTTGGCTGAAGTGTGGAAGCGCCAGTTGATAAGACGGGGCGACCTGGAAACCGTCGGCGGGCAGACCGTGCGGGTGCTTTACCCCGGCAGGCAGAGCACCGACAGTGGCCCTGACTTCTGCGACGCCGCCATCGCGTTGGATGGGGACAGGGTGGTCAGGGGGGATATTGAGCTGCACATGCGGTCGCAGGACTGGCAGGCGCACGGGCACCACCGGGACGCCAACTATGACAGCGTGATTCTGCACGTAGTGCTCTGGGATGGCGGGCAGGAAGTGAGCCCGCTGAGCAACGGAGAGAAAGTGCCTATCCTGGCCGTGTCGCCCTACCTGACATGCCGGCTTGAGGAAGTGGAGCAGGCACGCGGCCTCTCCCCGCCGGAATCGCCCTGCCGGGCCACGGTCAGGCGGAGGGGCCAGGCCTGGACAAGCCGTGTGCTGGCGGAGGCCGGCCAGGAGCGCTTCCGGCTGAAGGCAGGGCGATTCGCCAGGAGGCTGGCCCGAGTAGGTCCGCAGCAGGCGCTGTATGAAGGCTGGATGCGAGCGCTGGGCTATGCCAAGAACAAGAGACCTTTTGAGAAGCTGGCCTGCCTGGTGCCCCTGAGCCGCATTGACGATTATCGCGGCCATGAGGGCATCAGCTGGATACAGGCAATTCTCCTGGGCACTGGCGGCCTGCTGCCATCGCAGCGGGGCAGAGGAGGTGAGGGCCGGTGCCTGCCGGCAGCGGGCCAGCGGGAGACAGACAGGCTGGAGCGTCTCTGGCGCTGCTGGGAGCTGTCGCCGGCGATGGCTGTAGCTGAGTGGACGCTCTTCAGGGTGAGACCGGAGAACCACCCGGTGCGCCGCGCAGTGGCGGCCAGCCATCTCGTCTCCAGGTACGGAAACGATATGCTAGGGGAGATGTCGCACCTGGTAGCCGAATGGCCTGACCATGAGGTCCATCGCAGGCTGGAGCAGAGCATGACGGTGGATGGCGATGGCTACTGGGGAGGGCACTTTGATTTCGGGGCTGAGACACGGGGCAGGCCCAGCCTGGTCGGGAGTGGCAGGTCACGTGACATCGTGGTGAACGTGCTCCTTCCTTTCCTGTGGTGCTGGGGACAGCAGACCGGGGAGCCGTGGCTTGCGGAACAGGCCAGGCAGGTCTATCTGAGGCACCCACGGTTGGCGGAGAACTGGGTGACCCGGTGCATGGGGCTCCAACTCTTTGACGAGCAGCCGAAGTTGCCATCGGCCTGCGCGCAGCAGGGTCTGATCCATCTGTACGAGACCTGCTGCGTGGAGAAGCGGTGCTGGGACTGCCCGCTAGGGCAGGATGGTACCCCTGGTCATAGCGAGGCGCCCGGTGCGGGCCAGCTCCTTGACGCCGAAATCACCGAGGAGGTTGAGTAGGGAGGCTATCTTGTCCTCGTCGCCGGTCACCTCGACGGTGACAGACTCGCGGGCCACGTCCACAATGTTGGCCCTGAAGATATCGACGATCTGCATGATGGCGCTGCGGTTTTCGGAGTTGGCCTTGACCTTGATGAGGGCCAACTCCCTCTCCACGGTGCTCTCAGTGATCAGGTCGGACACCTTTATGACGTCTATGACTTTGTCAAGCTGCTTTCGTACCTGCTCTATGGTGGCAGCGTCACCGGTAACCACCATGGTCATCCGGGACACTCCCTTCTTCTCCGTCTGTCCCACGGCAATGCTGTCAATGTTGAAACCGCGTCGGCGAAACAGGCTGGCCACCCGGTTGAGCACCCCCGGCCTGTCAGCCACCAGCGCCACTATGGTATGCTTCTCTTGGCTCATGGATGTTACCTCCTGTCACTTACGCAGAGCCTGTGAAGTGAGGGTTCACACATTGCTCACCCTGGAACTGGTGCTGGGCACCTTCAGCTTTCCTCTGGGGTCTTCGATGATATCAGCCAGCTTGGCTCCCGGCGGCACCATGGGATAAACGCTTTCCTCCGGCTCGATCATGAAATCGATAAGGAAGGGCCCGTCGTGCTCCATGGCGCGCTGGATGGCGGGGACCACTTCGTTTCTCGTGGTGACTCTCAGGGCAGCGATGCCATAGGCCTCGGCTAGCTTCAGAAAGTCTGGGCCAGTCAGAGGCGTGGCCACATAGCGGCGCTTGTAGAAAAGCTCCTGCCACTGCCTGACCATGCCAAGATAACCGTTGTTCATGATGGCTATCTTGACAGCCAGGTTCTCCTGGACTACGGTGGCCAGCTCCTGCATGGTCATCTGGAAACCGCCGTCGCCAGCGATGCACCAGACCGTTTCATCGGGGCAGCCGACCTTGGCCCCGATGGCGGCTGGAAGCTCAAAGCCCATAGTCCCCAGGCCACCAGACGAGATGAGGCTGTTGGGTTTCTTGTAGCAGAAGTGCTGGGCGGCCCACATCTGGTGCTGTCCCACTCCAGTGACCACGATGGCGTTGCTGTCGGTCACCTGGCAGATGCTGTGGACGACGTACTGGGGCAGTACCTCGTTTCCCTCCCTGATGGCTGTCGAGGGGTGCTCGTCGCGCCACTGGTCTAGCTGCTGCATCCAGGCGGTATGAGTTTGCTGCGACACCAGCTTGTTCAGCTCCTGGAGGACGTTCCTCACATCTCCCACGATGGGGACGTCCACCCTGACGTTCTTCCCGATCTCGGCCGGGTCGATGTCGATGTGGACGATCTTGGCCTTTGGGGCGAAGCCACTGACCATGGCAGTGGCCCGGTCGTCAAATCTCATGCCGACGGCAATTATGAGATCGGCATGGTTCGTGGCCAAGTTGGCCCAGGCCATGCCGTGCATCCCGAGCATCCCGAGGCTCAGTACGTGGTCCTCGGGGAAGCAGCTTACCCCCAGCAGAGTGGTGGTCACCGGTATCTGTGCCTTCTCGGCCAACTCCTTCAGTTCATCGTATGCGGCAGACACGATCACGCCCCTGCCGGCGATAATCAGAGGGCACTTGGCCTGGTTTATGAGCTGGGCTGCCTTCTTGACCTGGGCCGGATGCCCGCGCAGCACAGGTTTGTATCCAGGCAGGTCGACCCTGGCCGGATAATGGAACTCGGCCTCCTCTATGAATACGTCGCGGGGCACGTCGATGAGCACGGTGCCCAACCTGCCGGTGCTGGCGATGTAGAAGGACTCCTTGAAGACTCTGGCCAGATCGGCCGCCCTCTGGACGATGTAGTTGTGCTTGGTGATGGGCAGGGTGATGCCGGTGATATCAATTTCCTGGAAGGCATCCTTGCCGATGAACGGCCTGGCCACCTGCCCTGTCATGGCGATTACGGGCACCGAATCGAGGTAAGCGTTGGCGATTCCAGTCACCAGGTTGGTGGCACCGGGCCCTGAAGTGGCACAGCACACCCCTGGCCGCCCGGTAGCCCTGGCGTACCCATCGGCCGCGTGGGCTGCTCCCTGCTCGTGCCGGACCAGTACATGTCTCAACTGCGGGTACTGCGGCAGGGCATCGTAAAACGGCAGTACCGACCCACCGGGGAAACCGAAGATGACCTCCACCCCTTCTTTCACCAGACTCTCGCAGACAATTTGAGCCCCTGTCAGTTTCATGCTTTGCTCCCCCTACGTTGCAAAAATGGCGCCCTTGCTGGCTGAGGTCACCTTCTCTGAGTACCGTTTCAGGTAGCCGGTGTCTATCTTGGGTTGGAAGGCGGGCAGCCTGGCCAGCCGCGCTTCTATCTCGCTTTGAGACTGCTCAATGTTAAGCCTGCACTCAGGGATATTGATGTCTATAATATCACCGTCCTGGAGCGCGGCGATAGGCCCACCGGCGGCGGCCTCCGGCGATACGTGCCCGATGGCTGCCCCACGGGTGGCTCCAGAGAAACGCCCATCGGTCACCAGGGCCACCTCCTTGTCCATACCCATGCCGCTGAGCAGCGAAGTGGGTGTCAGCATCTCCGGCATTCCCGGGCCCCCTTTGGGCCCTTCATACCGGATGACTACCACCTCACCCGGTTTAATGGTGCGGCTCATTATGGCGGTGGTGGCTTCTGCCTCAGAGTTGAAGACCCGGGCCGGGCCTCGATGCGCCAGCATCTCTGGGGCGACTGCAGCGCTCTTCACCACAGCGCCCTCAGGCGCCAGATTGCCGAAAAGGACGGTCAGCCCTCCCCTGGCGGAGTACGGATTGGATGCAGGTCGGATGACCTCTTGGTCCGTGACCCGCGCCTGGGCGATCTGTTCACCCAGCGACTTCCCCGATGCTGTCTTCACTTTCAGGTTCAGCAGGTCACTCAGCTCATGCATCAGCGCTGGTATGCCGCCGGCATGATGGAGGTGCTCGATTCGGTATTCTCCAGCTGGGCTCAGCTTGCAAAGGTGGGGCGTCCTGGCGCTTATCTCGTTCAGTTCAGCTAGAGGGAACTCAACACCGGCCTCGTTGGCAATAGCCATCACGTGCAGAATGGAGTTGGTGCTGCCACCCAGTGCCGTGTCCACCACGAAGGCGTTGTATACCGAGTCCCTGGTGACGATATCGCGGGGACGGATGTCCTTCTCCAGGAGGCCCATAACAGCGCGGCCTGTCTCCCTGGCCAGGTGGATCCGCGCCTGGGAAACTGCGGGGATGGTGCCGCTACCGGGAAGGGCCAAGCCGAGAGCCTCGGTGAGGCAGTTCATGGTGTTGGCGGTGAACATTCCAGCGCAGCTGCCACAACCCGGGCAGGCAACTCTCTCCAGTTCAGCGAGCTCGGCCTCGCTCATTTCTCCCTTCGTTACCTGACCAACTGCTAGGAATACCGAGTTGAGGTCAACCACCTTCTGGCCCAGCCTTCCGGCCAGCATGGGCCCGCCGCTGACGAAAATGGAGGGTATGTTGAGCCGCACCGCTGCCATGAGCATGCCGGGGATGATCTTGTCGCAGTTGGGCACGAAGACCAGGGCGTCGAAAGCATGTGCCTGGGCCACCACCTCGGCGGAGTCAGCGATCAGCTCGCGACTGGGCAGGCTGAACCTCATGCCCGGGTGGTTCATGGCAATGCCGTCACAGACACCGATGGTGTTGATCTCGAAGGGGGTGCCGCCTGCCTCGCGGACCCCGTCCTTCACCGCCTGGGCCACGGAGAGTAGGTGTATGTGTCCGGGGATGATCTCGTTGAAGCTGTTGATAATGCCCACGAACGGCCGCTCCAGTTCGCTGTCGGTGCAGCCGACGGCCCGCAGTAGAGCGCGGTGTGGGGCGCGCTCAATCCCCTTTTTGGCCATGTCGCTCCTCATGGTTGTGTCGCTCCTCCTCTGAATCTGGACTGAGTTCTGACGCGATGGTCATTAATCATAGCTTAACTCAGACTATTTGAAAAGGGTCTTCATGTGAAGGGCTGTGACCGTCGCGAACCCCATGTGAGGCGCCCGGCCTGATGCCCGAGCGCCGCTGACGCGGGGTGTGGTGCGCAGCCTGGCGTTGGCTAGACAATGAGGGGGGATGCGCTTAGAATTGAGTCCGTCTGGCTTGGTGCCTATGGATTCGAATCCCAGGATCAGGCAAGGGTGATGAAGTCTGGTGGTGACGATATGCGGAAGGGGGACTGGGTGACAAGCCCGGCCAGGCCGCACTACCTTGGGCACAGAGAGCGTTTGCGCGAGCGCTTTCAGAGGGCAGGAGCTGACGGACTGCAGGACTACGAGCTCCTGGAGATGCTGTTGACCTACGCCCTGCCCCGAAAGGATGTCAAACCCCTGGCCAAGGAGCTCATGAGCCGCTTCAACGGGCTCGCCCGGGTGCTGGACGCTAGCCTGGAGGAGCTAAGGAAAGTTCCGGGCCTCGGGGCGGCGGGAGCCATACTCATACGGCTGGTGAAGGAGCTCGAGGTGGCCCATCTGGCTGAGCGCATGAAGCACGGCGACCCGCTCCGGTCGCCGCAGGCTGTGATTGACTTCGCCCGGGCGAAGCTGGCGGGGCATCCGAATGAGGCATTCCTGGCGATTTATCTGAACACAAAGAACGAAGTGGTTGACTACGAGACCATACATGAAGGGACACTTGACCGGGCCATCATCTATCCCCGTCGGGTTGTTGAAGCCGCGCTGTCACGACACGCAGCGGCGCTGGTGCTGGTGCACAATCATCCGAGCGGACACGCGGAC
>QMOF01000018.1 GCA_003650185.1 Chloroflexota bacterium
CTGAAGAGGAGGGAAGAGGCCCTGGCGATGGCTTGGTAACGGATATGGAGGGGCTCGAAACCCTGAGTGGGCCCCCCGGACCCGGGTCCATCGAGTGAGAGCGCAGCTCCTCACCTTCCTCCGGAGGCCAAACCTGCCACAATGCTATTCCCCCGACTGGTGACCCAAGCTCCTAGGCTGGTCATATCAGGGAAGCCCGCAAGCGCACGCTCAGCGGAGCTTTCGCTGGTCGCTTGAGCTTTCCTGGTGCAAGGGCGGGCCAGGAGCAACCCCTGTCTAGATGAGCTTGCGTCTATGGGCCTCGGCGATGGCATGTGTACGGCTCTCGACGTTCAGTTTCCTCATTATCTGGCGCAGGTCCCTTTTGACGGTAGCGTGACTGACAAAGATTTGCCCAGCTATCTCCTTCGCGTTCAAGCCGGAGGCGAGGAGCCGAAGAATATCGCGCTCCCGGCCGGAAAGGTCGGCCTCCTTGCTTGCCCGGCTCAAATCGGCAAAACGGCGGAAAAGTTCGCGACCGAGGGACCGATCGATTATGGCCTCACCCGCGCGGACGGCGCGGATAGCCCGTGACAACTCGCCGTAGTCGACGCTCTTGAGCAGGTAGCCTGAGGCTCCAGCCTCGATCGCTTCGGGTACATAGTCATCAGCATATGAGGTCAGCATGACCACATCCATATCGGGGTACGCCCTCTTTAGCTGACGCGTGGCCTCGATCCCGTCCATTCCGGGTATCCTGATGTCCATCAGGACAACATCGGGCCGCTTCAGGTCGGCCTCGGCCAGCGCATCTTCGCCAGTCTCTGCTTCGCCCACAACCTCAATGCCTTCGTCCAGCTCTAGAAGATGCCGCATGCCCTGACGCATTATCTTGTGGTCGTCTACCAGTAGAACGCGGATCTTGGTCATAGGTTAACCACCCTGGGGGCCACGCAGGCCACGGCTCGCCTTGTGCCGCCCTTGCTTCCCATCAGGTGCCACGATAGGAATGGACATCTCAACCCGCGTACCACCTCCAGGACGTGTGTCCACCTTCAGAGTCCCTCCCATCAATTCCGCTCTCTCCATCATGCCAGCCAGACCAAGGTGGCCGTCTGCTGGCACGCTCGCAGTCTGGGGGGAGTAGTCAAATCCTTTACCATTGTCGGTTACCTTGAGGAACACGCCTGTCGGCAGAAAGCGCAGCAGCACACTCACTCTCGTAGCATCGGCATGCCGACGTGTGTTGTTCAAGGCTTCCTGGGCAATACGATAGACACCGATCTCTACGCTTGGATCCAGTCGCCGAGCTACACCTTCCATCCGGAAAGAACACGAGAGATGCTTGTAGTTCTCAGCATACTCGGTGACGTGCTGACGCAGAGCCTGGGCAAGCCCACGCTTACCCAGAATGGGTGGATGAAGGCCTGCAGCTACCCGGCGCAGGTCTGCCAGCGTCTGCTCCAGTGCTCCCTTGGCATGGGTAAGCTCTCCCCGCAAGCGCTCCAGGTTTGATCTGGAAAGCAGTTCCTCGGCTGCGCCAATGTGAGCCAGCACCCCGTACATCGACTGCGTCACGGTATCGTGCAAGTCCAGTGACAGTCTTCTCCTTTCGTCCTCCTGAGCGGTGAGCACCTGCCCCAGTAGCTGCTCAACGTGTGATCTCTCTGCGCTGACGGTGTCGTAGAGCCGAGCATTCTCTATAGCGATGGCTGCCTCGTTGGCAAAGGCAGCCAGTAGCTCTGTTCTGCTGCCAAACGCTGCTGGCTGTAGGCTATGCACCAGCAACACGCCAATGATGGCGTCCTTCGTTTTCATGGGTACGCCAGCATAGGACTTGATACCCGTTGCCAACGGGATAGGCTTCATGTCCTCGGCGCCATCGGCGTCATCGACTATTACGGCATCGCCTGTGGCAATGATCCGCTCAATGAGTTCGCGTCGGCGCGTTTCATCGTAAGGAGGAGGGATGCGGGCAAAGTCTTCACACCCGATCCCGAGACTGTCGTCCTCGTTTACCGTCACAATGCTGGTATAGGCAGAATCGACGGCTGCTCCCACCTGAGACACTATCTCCTTCAGCACTTTCTCGAGGTCAAGGGTCCGGGTTATTGACATCAGTACGCTGTGGAGCGCAGCCAGCTCCCTGGTGCGCTGGAGTATCTTCTGCTCTGCGACCTTGCGGTGGGTGATATCGCGCACGATTGCCATAACGGCTGGTCTTCCCCTGTACTGTATGAGCCTTGCAGAGACCTCAGCGTCCTTTGGGATGCCGTCTTTGCACATTATTCTCGTTTCGTATGAAGACGCCACCTCTTTGCCAGCCACGCGGGCTTCATACCTTTGGATGACCACATCCCTGCACTCGGGTGCCAGCAGCCCAAAGAAGCGCATGCCTGTCAATTCCTCGACTGTATAGCCGTAGATCTCTTCCGCAGCCTTGTTCACGAACTGCAGGACGCCGTCTTGAGTGATGAGTACCGCGTCCGCCGATTGCTCAACCAGAGTCGAGTATTTGGCCTCCGATTCTCGCAGCTCCTCTTCGACCCGGCTACGCCAGGCCTCCGATGCCTCCAGTTCAGCAACACGCCGGCGCAACGCTGCCAATTCGGCAGTAGGGGCTTTCTTCTTTCCGATCACGACCGCTCCGGCATCGCGCCCTCGGGATGCACGCCTTTGCACGCACTCCGTGTCAGCAATGATAGTGATCGTGTCCAACCCTTGTCAACGCAGATGCAAGAGTACACTTGTCTGGAGAGCGGCAGGGGAAGCTCGCGCATGACGCTGTCGACCGGAAGAACAGGCAAGACGGAGGCCGTTGAGGAATGATCAAAGCGCACGCGTTGACAGTCGGAATGAATGCGTGCTACTTTCCAGCAGGGGAGTATTGACGGCCTCGACCTGGACCAAGGTGTTTGGGTCAAGATAGGCAGGAAAGCTGATCGAAGTGCTCTGGAAGTTCTTGCTTCTATGCACGGGATAAGGTCCCGGCAGAGCCGGGAAGCCAAGGCGAAGTGGAGCATGTTCAGTCAGGGGGTGTTCCATCACTCGACCTTCTGCTAACAGGCTTGCTGCTACTCTGCCGCACCATGGCTGGGCTGACTGAGGACTACGAGCCGTACGGTGGGAGTGGCGCAGGGAGCGCCCACTCAAATGCTAGAATGTAAGCATAGCAGGAAATATAAGGGGGTGGTCATGACCAAGTTGGAAGAGCTGGAAGCCAGGATCAGGGTCCTGGAGGACGTCGAAGCTATCAGGCGGTTGAGAAACAAGTACTTCCGCTGCCTGGATGGCAAGCTGTGGGATGAGATGGCTGAGTGCTTCACTGATGATGTGGCAGCAAGCTACTTCAATGGTGAGATCAACCTGAGAGGCAAGGAGAAGACGATAGAGTTCTTCAAGCTAGGCCTCACAGACGCTCTTATCGGACTGCACCACGGTCATCACCCTGAGATTGAGATAACCAGCGACACAACAGCCAGGGGCACGTGGGGACTCTACAACTACCTCATCGACAGAACAAATAACAGGGGACAGCGGATCGGCGGCATATACCAGGACGAGTATGTCAAAGAGAACGGCCAGTGGAAGATAAAGTCCATTGCGTGCAACCAGTTGTTTCAAGAGAACTGGGATCGACGCGATATGCCGAGCCTTGAACTGACACTCAGGGGAACACCGCAGCATGCGGCCAGGCCAGTCTGGAAGCTGGCTGAGCAGGATAATCAGGCGGCAGGATAGTCCCTGAAGGCCAGCATAGGCGCGGGCATTCTTACACCGGTTGCATAGTGGGTGTGACCGGGCCACTCCCCGAGATCGAGACCTGGGGGAGTACGAGGATCAGTTTGCCGGACTCTGCCGTTGCCAGCGATATGCGCGGGGCGCACGGTGAGGTGCCTCATTCGGCAGCTTGCAGCGCAACAACAGAACGATACTGAGACGGGGGCAACAATGGAAAGAGAAAAGCTTGTGGTAATAGGTGGGGTGGCCGCCGGGATGAGTGCGGCCAGCCGTGCCAAGAGGAACCGGCCTGACATGGAGGTGACTGTTCTAGAGAGGGGTAGCTTCGTGTCCTATGGTTCCTGCGGGTTGCCGTATTTCGTAGCGGACTTGGTCAAGGACGTTCAGGGCCTGGTCGTGCATGATGCAGACTTCTTCAGACAGAAGCGGGGGATCGAAGTCCTGACACGGCACGAGGTAAGCCGGATAGACACGAGCAACAAGGTGGTCGTGGCTCGAAATCTGGAAAAGGGCGAGGAGGTGACGCTGGGCTACGACAAGCTGGCCATATGCACGGGGGCGTCTCCTGTACGGCCGGAGGTGCCCGGGGTTGACCTGAGGAACGTATTCGTCATCCGGACCGCCGAAGACGGCGTGATTCTGAAGGATTTTATAAAGCAAGCAAGGCCCAAGGCGGCTGTGATAGTTGGCGCCGGGCTGATTGGCCTGGAGATGGCTGAGGCGCTGAGGGCGAGGGGTCTCGCGGTAACCGTGATGAAGAGACCGGGGAGCAATATCCTCAAGATGTTTGACGACGATATGGCCAGCCTGGTGGAGGATGAGCTCAGGCAGCATGGTGTCGATCTTGTCAAAGAAGCGGTAATCCAGGGATTTGAACCTGTTGGTGATGGCAGAGCAGGGCAGGTGGTCCTCAGGGATAAGGCTTATCCTGCTGATCTTGTACTGCTGGCCGCTGGGTCGAGACCAAACTCGGCTCTGGCCAGGGCAGCCGGGCTGGAGGTGGCTTCCAACGGGACCATAGTTGTTGATGAAAGGATGCAGACGAGCGATCCAGACGTTTTTGCCGCAGGCGATTGCGTGGGGCAGAAGCACATAATCACTGGGAAAGATGTGTACATTCCTCGGGGTACCACCGCTAACAAACAGGGCCGGATTGCGGGTGAGAATGTTTCAGGCGGAAATGAAGTCTTTCAGGGTGTCCTGGGCACAGCGGTTTCCAAGCTGTTCGGTCTAACCGTCGCTCGCACGGGCTTGAGCGCCACCGAGGCGGCCGCCGAGGGGTATGATTTCGCCACCTCGACTGTGGCACACCCGTCCCACGCGCACACCTACCCCGATCCCGAGCCAGAAGACATAACCATCAAGCTAGTAATGGACAGGAAGACGGGCCGGCTCCTTGGTGCCCAGATGGTGGGCAAGATCGGGGTAGCCAAGCGGATAGACGTCTTCGCCACGGCCCTCCAGAGCCGGCTGACTGTCGACGAGGTAAGCAGACTGGACCTGGGCTACTCGCCGCCCTTCGCACCTGTCTGGGATGCTATCCTGGTGGCGGCCAACGTCGGCTCGAGGAAGCTAAAAAACTGACACGGCCCCGAAGGAATGGCAAAGGCCGCACATGGCAGGATGCTTCCTTAATTGTGGCCAGCGCTCCACGCCTCTACGCCAAGCGCAACCCCCTACACCGGCCCGCTCAAGGGCTGCCCCGCCGCATCCTCAACTATGCCCTTCGGTGAAGGGTGAGCGCACCACTGGCTGACTACTTCCCGGCTTGACGTAATCCACCGGCCCACCTGGCTATTTGAGCTCTGCTTCGGCTATGACGTCCGGCACCAGTTCATCCCATCCGAGGGGCATGATATGGACCCCCTGGCAAAGCGACTTCACCTGCCGAATGATGCGAGCGGTGATCTCCACAGATTTCTTCTTCCGGTCTTCCTTCCGGGTCTCTTCCATCTCGCTGATAATGCTGTCCGGAACATTGATCCCGGCCACGTTCGCGTTCATAAACCGGGCCATAGCAGGGCTCTTGATGAGGACCATGCCGGCCAGGACAGGTACCCCGAGCTTCTGCACCTGGTTCATGAACTTCTCAAATCGCTCCGGCTCATATATGGCCTGTGTCTGGAAGAATCTGGCTCCGGCCTCGATCTTCTTCTTCATCTTGATTTTCTGTGGCTCCAGCGGGTCGGCCGCCGGGGTCACCACAGCCCCCAGGAAGAAGTCAGGCTTCCCTTCCAGCTCGTGGCCAGCCATGTCGTGCCCGTTATTCAAGGTGCTGGCAGCCTTGAGCAGTTGCACCGAATCAAGGTCGTAGACGGGTCTGGCATCGCTGTGGTCGCCCAGGGCTGGGTGGTCGCCCGTGAGGCACAGTACATTCTTGATGCCGAAGGCCCAAGCGCTGAGCAGGTCCGATTGAAGCGCCAGTCGATTCCGGTCACGGCAGGTAAGCTGGTAGACCGGCTCCAGGCCTTGCTCGACCAGCTTGGCGCAGACCACCATCGAGCCGATGCGCATCACGGCACTTTGCAGGTCTGTCACGTTGATGGCAACCACCTTGTCGCGCAATTCCCTTGCATGGTGCAGGCATGCTCCCAGATCGACGCCTTTAGGCGGTCCAACCTCTCCAGTTATCACAAACTTGCCGCTTTCAAGCGCCTGCCGTAGCTTACTCATGCACGAACTCCTTTCCGAAGTTGACCGAAGTCTAGTCGTGGTTAACAACCGTATGGCTGCCAGCCAGCGAACTGAACGTTGCCTCGCCGTCACCGAGGGTAAGGCTGCGAGGCCGACTCCATTTCGAGTACCTCTTGGGCGGCATATACGCTTCCATCTGGTCGAGCCTTCCCAGGGCCCTGAGTCGGTCGTAGATAAGTTGCCACCCGCAGTCCCGGTTCCTGTCTACCTCGCACTTCCCATCTTTGGCTCCTCCACAGGGTCCGTTGAGCAGGCTCTTGGCGCAGAGGGTAACAGGGCACAAACCACCGGCGAAATCGACAATGCACTCGCCACACAGTGAGCAGTACTCAGTGATGAAGTTGTCTGAGACCGTCTCCCCGCCGAAAATAGTGTCGCAGCCGGGATGGACCATGGCGCCTTCGGTAGCGTCCAGCACGGTGTGAAATCCCTGGCCACATGCCAGTACCAGAAAAGAGTCTGCCTCCTTGATCTGGTCTCCGTATTGCTCTTGAAGCACCTTCTTCGTGTTTGAGAGTTTGCAGAGCGAGACCCCGGGGGGCTGGGGCACACACCAACCGATTACATTGATACCTCTCTTCTGAAGACGGTTGGCCATCTCTTGTGTTTCGGGTATTCCCCCCGAATGGCACTTGGCTGCACAGTTGTCACAGCCGACTATGAACACCTTCTCACCCGCCTTGAAGTAGCCAATGATCTCCTCAATGTCCTTCTGAATCGTAGCGTGCAAGCTGTCACCTCCTGTTTTGAAAGCCGTGCTGGCTCTGGTCTGCGAGTGACGTATTCTTCAGACCCGGAGCGCCGGAACCGTAGCCTGGGCCATCGCTCACGTCACCATTGCACTCAGGTAGCCGCATAATAAAGGCCCCCGAGGGCCGCACGCGAATTATGCAGCCCCCGGGGGCAAGTCGAAGGGATTTTGACTACCATGCTCTATTTCGTGCGTCTTTCTTTGCTTAGTTTCTACGCCTTTCTCACCTTGCAGAGGAAACTTCTGAACTCAGGGATGCCTGTATTCGGGTCACCAATGCGTGGTGTCAGCAGGTTAGCGCTATCGCCTGTGGACAGGCCCTTGTATCCCCAGTTCCAGGGCAGGACAATGTAGTGCACGGCGGTGCCGTCAACCTGCACGGGCTGGAGCCGGGTGGTGATGACGGCTATCCCCCTCACGGTACCACGAGTTGACTCCACAACAACCTCGTCACCGCTGGAGATCGCCATCTTCTCCGCTAGCTGCGGACTCATCTCGACAAACATGCTGGGCTGAAGCTCCACCAGCCACGGTAAGCGCCTGGTTATCGCCCCGGTGTGGAGATGCTCCACCAGGCGGCTCGTTGTGGCCACAATCTCATAGCCGGCATCGGGAGTGCCTCTCTCGCCTGTCTCCCAGCTCTTGATGGCCGGATTGTTCTGTTGAGGTGACATTGGATTGGATACGGGGCTCTCCCAAGGTTCATAGTGTTCCGGGAATGGGCCGTCAGGCCGTCCCGGGCCGAAGAGATAGCCCCGTCCCTCAGGCTTCATGACAAAGGGGTATCCGCCGCCGTCGTTGATGGACTTGGTGCTGCCATCAGGGACATCGCCCATAAAGGTGCCGTCCAGTGAGATGACCGGACGTGCCTGGTCCCAGGGTTCGCCTGCCAGGTTGACTGAGGCACGATTGTACATGATGCGCCGGTTCAGCGGCCAGGCTTTGCCCCAATTCGGAAACAGGCCAATCAGTGAGTAGTCAGTGGCATCCCGCCGCGCCATCATGTTTCCATCCTCGGTGTACATTCCACACCAGAGCCAGTTGCCGCAACTGGTGGTGCCATCGTCCTTGAGGGCGCCAGGGCTTGTCAGGAGCTTGCCTGTACTGAGATCGTAGCCATTCATTTCCTTGGCTACCTCGTGCACGTCAGGTGGATCAGTGTTGTACCCTGCATAGTCCCAGGTCAATTCGGTGATGGCCGCTGCATTCTTGGTCGTCTGGCCCATATAGAGAGTCTTTATCTTGCGCATGAGGTTGTATACTATCCACAGGTCGCTCTTGGCCTCACCTGGAGGATCAGCTCCCTTGTAGCGCCACTGGTTCCAGCGGCCGCTGTTGCAAACGCTGCCCTCCTTCTCCACCGAGTGTGCCGCTGGCAACAGGAATACCTCGGTATCGCAGTCGCCCAATTGCCACACGCTCGCTGTCTCTGTTTCCCAAAGGTCAATCACCACCATCCATTCCAGCTTTCTCAGGATCCGGCGAGCCTCTGCGCTGTTGGGCCCACTCACTGCTGGATTGATCCCCCAACAGATAAGTCCCTTGATAATCCCGTCGTCTATGGCCTTGAACAGCGGCTGCCAGGAGTAATCGCCATCCCTTCTGGGATAGTAGCGGTAGCTGGTATGGTGGTCCGTGTCACGGTACCATGCCTTTAGCAGGCTGGCGAATCGGGCCTTGTTTCCACCGTAGTCGGCGAAGTCCGGTTCGCTGGCTTGGGGCGGTCGCAGACTCCCGGCTCCTGGGCCCCAATGGTTGACCAACCCTTGCAGTGTGCAGCCGAGCCCATTTACGGCTCCGGTGATTCCATTCAGCCCACCACCAGCCACTCCCATATTGCCCAGAAGTAGCTGCAATATGCCCAGGCCCCGAACGAGCTGTGTGCCGGTGCTGTGCTGACAGGCGCTGGAGGAGAAGACAATAGCCCCCGCTTTGCCGACCTGGCCAGTAGCAGCGAAGGTCCGGCAGATCTCCTGGAAGGTATCCTTGTCCGTGCCAGTGATCTCTACCACCTTGTCGTCCGTGTACCGGGCGAAGTGCTTCTTAAGAAGCTGAAAAACACAGTTCGGATCACTGAGGGTCGTGTCTTTCAGTATGTTTCCACTGCCATCTTTCTGCCATGCCCAGGTGGACTTGTCGGAGAACAGTCCTGTCTCTGTATCGGCTGGACCAGCAAAGGCGGGATCGACGAGATAGGCGGCGTTGGTATATTCCTTCACGTATTCCATGTTGTAATTCTCAGGATTGGCATCCATGTCCTGGGTGACGTACCTTATAATGCCGCCCACAAAGGCGATATCAGACCCAGGCCGCACCCTGGCGTACAGATCAGACTTGGCTGACGTGCGGGTGAAGCGCGGGTCGACGTGGATGATCTTGGCCCCCTTCTCCCTGGCCCGTGTGGCCCACTTGAATGCAACAGGGAAGGACTCTGCGAAGTTCCCCCCGATGATCATGATGCAATCACTATTGCCAAGGTCTATCCAGTGGTTCGACATCGGGCCTCTGCCCACAGTTTCTGAGTCAGCCGCTACTGCGGCCGAGACGCATATTCGAGCTTCATTCTCAATGTAAACAATGCCCAGGGCACGCAGCATCTTGCTCATGAGGTAGGCCTCTTCTGTGTTGGGGAAGACGCTCCCCAGAGAAGCTATGGCCATTGTGCGATTGACGATATTGCCGCTCTCGTCGGTTTCGTCAAAATAGCGGTCACGCGTTTCCTTGATCCTGGTGGCAACTGCGGCTATAGCATCATCCCAGCTCATATCTGCCCAGTCGCTGGCGCCTGGAGACCGGTGTTTGACCTTGGTGAGGCGGTCTTCGTTGTTGGCTACCTGGAAAAGCGAGGCACCCTTGGGGCATAGCGACCCCTCGTTGATGGGACAGTCGGGGTCTCCCTCCAGGTGGACAAGCTTCCCGCCAGAGAGTGACATAATAGCATTGCAGCCTACACCGCAGTATGGGCAGACGGTGGTTATCTCACCTATCTGCTTTCTCAACGGAATGACAGGCTGACCTGCCAGCGTCTTCTTTGGTGCGAGGCCTGTCAGCAATGCCAGGCCCCCGACCGCTGACGCCTTCAGAAAATCCCTTCGACCTAGATCCATACGTTGTCCCCCTTCCTGTATCGTTCAGAACTGACGCACGTGGCTCATAAGTGGTAGAATTACACCGGGTTGTAACTGGCTGTTAACTTTATACCCTACGGGGGTATGGTATGTCAATGCCAGGGGAGGCTATATCGGTTCTATGGAGAAGGTTGTGTCTGAGGAAGTGTCAAAGGAGCTACTGGTAAGGCGTTTGAAGAAGATCGAAGGACAGGTCCGAGGTCTGGCGAAGATGATCGAGGAAGGGCGTGACTGCGAGAGCATCATGACTCAGTTGGTGGCTGTCCGCGGGGCCATCGAAGGCGTCGGTACACTGGTGCTGAACAACTACATGCATCTCTGTTTCTCGGGGGGCGCCAAGAGCGAGGCTGCGGACTCCCTGGCCCGAGCCTTGGCCATCTGGGGCGGCACACACCTCGGCAGCCGGTAGCTTTGTTGGGGGAATCGGCCCGGTGGAGGACCATCCAGGCAGGGGTTCGCGGCTATACCGGGGCAATCTTCAATGGGCGGCGTGGCCCCAGGTTCACCCGATCGTCATGCCCGAGCGGGCTTCGGCGCCTGGTTGGTCAACCGTTTCACCGGCTTCGCTCTCTGAGTGCAGGGCGGAAGCCGTCTGGACGAGGCTCCCGGTGTAGGGGTGCACGGGTGAGCTGACGACCCTGTTCGAAGGACCCTGTTCGATAATCTCGCCGCTTAACATCACCGCCATCCTGTCGCTGACCTTTCTGGCCAGCGACAGGTCGTGCGTGATAAAGAGCATACTCAGACCTCGCCGCTCCTGGAGGTTGAGCAGCAGCTTCAGAATCTTGGCCTGTACCCCAGGGTCGAGGAAAGAGGTAGGCTCATCTGCGATCAGCAGACTGGGATTCAGTACCAGAGCCCGAGCTATGGCCACGCGCTGCATCTCGCCCCCGCTTAGCTGGTGTGGATAGCTCTCCAGGAACCCGCCGCTGGCTGGCAACTCGACTTCCTCAAGAGTGCGCTTTGCCCTCTGGTCTCGCTCCTCTCTTGTGCCGATTCCTTGCACGTCCAGCGGCTCTCTCACCAGCTCCAGTACAGACAGCCGGTGGCTCAGCGATTCCCCCGGGTTCTGGAATACCATCTGGACCTTCCTGTAGAAGTCCTTTGCCCTGCTGGTGACTCTCTTCCCTTCGAGGTACACACCCCCTTCGTCCGGCTGAAGAAGCCCCATGATGGTCTTGGCCAGGGTGGTCTTGCCCGAACCGCTCTGTCCTACCAGGGCCAGCGTCTCTCCCGCGTCTATGTCCAGGCTTACTGACCTGACCGCCTTGAAGGAGCCAAAAGACTTGCTCAGGTTCCTGATGGCCAGCAGGGTTATGATCCCACCTCTGTGGCATGCCAAGTATCGCCCCTGGCTGGATACCAGCGGCGGCGTCTTTTCTGCGCAGACTCCTATCGCCTGAGTGCAGCGGGGGTGGAAGGCACAGCCAGCCACCGGCCTGGACATTTTTCCCTTTATCCCCTGAAGGTCTTTGACCGTTGTCATGTTCGGGTAGGCCCGTAGCAACGCTCTGGTGTAGGGATGTCTCGGTCGCGAAAGCACCTCTGCCGCCGGGCCAAGCTCTACAATTCGGCCGGCATACATAGTGGCTATGTTGTCGGCCAGCCTCGCGGCTGTGGAAAGGTCGTGAGTAACCACCACGAAGGTGTGGTCACGGGCGATCTGCTTGAGCAGCGCCACTATTTCGGCCCTGGATGCTGCGTCCAGCGAGGATACCGGCTCGTCGAGGATGATAAGCCCGGGGTTGTTAGCCAGGGCCATGGCTATCAAGACCCTCTGCTGCTCTCCACCGCTGAGCTGATGGGGATAGGCGGAGGACCTATCTGGGGAGAGACCGACATTGGCCAGTAGCTGCAGCGCTCGCCGCTGTGCCTCGGCCCGGCTCGCCAGGCGGTGCTCTACTATGGGCTCCATCACCTGGTCCAGGACGGTATGCACCGGGTTCAGAGCACTGTTGGCATTTTGAAACACCATGGAGACCTGCCTCCACCGGATCTCCCTCATTGACTGCTCGGGAAGTGAGAGGAGGTCGAGACCGTTAAGAAAGATGTGGCCGTGCGAGGTACCCTCCACCAGCCTCATTATGCTCAAGCACAGGGTGGTCTTCCCAGCGCCGGACTCGCCGATTACAGCCAGGCACTCTCCGGCCTTCACCTCCAGGTCTATCCCGTTCAGGACCTGCTCTCGGCCGTAGCTTACCCGCAAGTCTTTGATCCTAAGCATATACCTCACCCCTTAGCCGAGGTTCCATCGCTGGCTCGAGGGTGTAGCCGACGAAAGTGACGGAGACTATGGTCAGAGACAAGGCGGCCCCGGCAGGTAGTAACCACCACAGCCACACATTAAGGTAGCTGAAGTCTAGTGCCTCGCGCATCATCATCCCCCAGCTAACCATGTTGGGGTCCGCGATACCCAGAAAGGCCAGCCCGGCCTCCATGAAGACAGCCCTTCTCATGCTGTAGATGAACTCGACCAGCAGGATGGGGCTGAGGTCTGGGAGAATGTGGCGCCATATGAGGTACAACCTGCTGCCTCCGAAGCACCGGGCGGCCGATACGTGCGTCCTCTCCTTCAAGGAGAGTGCCTGGGCCCTCACGATCCTGGCCCCACCCTGCCAGCCCAGCAGCGATAGCAGGATAATCAGCACCCACAGGCTGGGCTGTAGATACGCAGCCACCAGAATCAAGACAAGAAGCACCGGGATGACAATAAGCGCATCCACCAGCCTCATGATGATGCTGTCGTACAGTCCGCCGATCAAGGCTGCTGATGCGCCTACCAGAGCGCTCAGCAACGTGGACAGCAGGGCTACTGATAGCCCCACCAGGAGGGATGTCCTGGCCCCGTAGACGAGCTGGCTCCAGATATCCTGTCCCACGTGGTTGGTGCCCAGCCAATGACTCAAGGACGGAGACTGGAAAGCAAAGCGACTTTGATCGACGGGGTCGTGGCCTGCCAGCAGAGGAGCAAACAGGGCTATCAGCACCATCAGCAGGAAAACGGCCAGGCCCAGCCTGCCACGCCCACTCGTGGTCAGTTCTTTCTTGAGATCAACGTGCATAGCTCACCCTTGGGTCCAGCTTGGGATAGGACAGGTCTGCCAGGAAGTTGGCTACCAGAACGAAGAGAGCTACCACCAGGAGGACTCCCTCGATGATGGGATAGTCTCGGGCCAGCAGGGCTTCGTAGGCAAGATACCCCAGACCAGGATAGGAGAAGACTATCTCCACGAACAGCGCTCCGGTCACCACTCTGCCGAGCCACAGCCCAGTCCTGGTAATCACCGGCAGCATTGAGTTCCGGCCCGCGTGCCGGTACTTCATCACCCTCTGTGACAACCCCTTGGCCCGGGCAGTGAGCATGTAAGGCTCTTTGACCACGGTGATCATGGTGTTTCTGGTGAGGAGATAGGCGCCAGCGATGTGGGCCAGAGTCAAGGCGGCCAGGGGAAGCGCCAGGTGTTTCAGCACATCCAGTAGCAGTGCTCCACCGGACAGCCCTGAATAGGGGGTCAATGCCCCGGCCAGCGGGAATATGCCCAGGGTCACTCCGAAGACCAGCAGGAGCACCATTCCGATGAAGAAGTCGGGAAAGCCATTTAGAGCCATGAGCCCGGCCAGCATGCTTCTGTCTGTCTTGCTGCCTCGCCTCCACCCTGACTCGATGCCCAGTACTATGCCCAGCAGGGTGGACAGGACAAGAGACAAACCAACCAGCAGCAGCGTCCAGGGCAGCCTGCCCAGAATCACCTCGAAGGCCGGCGCGTTGTAGTAGTAGGAGTAACCCAGATCACCTCTGAAGAGCGCACCGAAGTAGGCACCGAACTGCTGCCACATGGGCTGGTCCAGGGCAAAGCGCTCGACCAGATTGGCCTTGAGCTCCGGAGTCATCTGCACCAGGGCCTCCTCCCCATAAATGGCCATGAGGGGGTCCCCCGGCATCATTCTGGGCAGCAAGAAGTTGAACGCCAGAACCAGCAGCAGGGCTATGGCATAGGTGACCAGGTTCCGTCTGCTAAACATGGTCTTTCAAGTTACCCCAGCGCTT
Organism: Chloroflexota bacterium; assembly: GCA_003650185.1. Lineage (GTDB taxonomy): Bacteria > Chloroflexota > Dehalococcoidia > UBA2247 > RBG-13-53-26 > B9-G15. The sequence goes on from QMOF01000018.1 coordinate 14,342, forward strand.
GGCGAGCTAAGTAGGCGAAAACGATCCCTCAGCGGGTTCGCGGTGTATCTGCGTCATCCAGTCAGCCAGCCTCACCTCATCAGCGGCGTCGTAATTCGGGTTGTATGGCTTTATGTCCAAGATGGGGCTGCCGTCCACGGCGTCAAGCCCCTTCACTTTGAGGACATTCCCTTTGCGCTCCAGCAGAGAGACGATTGTCATGCAGATGGGGTTGGGCCGGGCTGGGCTGCGGGTAGCGAAGATGCCCACCAGTGGGAAGTCTTTTCTGCCTATAGGGTGAGCTTTGATGAGCGATCGGCCCTCAGGGGGAATACGGTGGGCCCAGTAGAGGACCAGGAGGTGGGAGAAGTCCTCTATGCCGTCGAGGATGGCGGCAAGGTCGTTGTCGATCACCAGTTCTGATATCGCGTTTCGCTCCTGCCTGGCCTTGGCTATCTTTCCCCTCCACTCCAGATCGCCGGCCTCGGCAACGAGACTGGGCTCCTTGATTCTGTTCCTGACCACGCCTAAAGGTCTCAGTTCCATCTGAGGAAAGTCCTGACCCTTCGTACCGTTTCCTGAAGGTTCTGCTTCTGCCTCTGTCAGCTTCTCCCCCAGCAGGCCGTGCACCTCCCTCTTGATGGCCCTGTAGACCTGGTCTTCCAGCGCCCTCGAAGGTAGCTGCTTTGTCTTTCTGATGCCAAGCATCGATGTAAGCTCCATGTAGCGATCGAGAGGCAGCCCCTCCTTCTCAGCTAGCTTGGCACCGCACTGAACGCCACAGGCATCGATCAAGATCCGCTTCTGCGACATTTTCATGATCTCGTTGCGCTTCCAGGCTATTGGTACAGCGGGAAGGCACCCGATCTTGACGTTGTCCGGGTTCTCTTCCCATATCCGGATGCAAGCTCTGGAGGCAGCTACGCCCGTGGCGCACCCGCCATAGCAGGTGAAAATCAAGAGCCTGTAGGGTGCCTGGTTTCCGTCTTCTGGCTGCACCTCTTGTTCCCTCCTTCCATTAAGGCTTCACGAAAGCCATCTTGTTCAAAGGGATAGGCACGCCGGAGGCAACACCACCCTGGGTGTAGTAAAGCCCCACGGTGCCATCGTGTGCCCAGTACCAGTCAGGGTAGTACAGGGTCAGGGCCGGGACGTCCTCGGCATAGACTGCCTGGATCTCTTGTACCAGGGCCTTTCTCTGCGCATAGTCCATCTCTGCGAGTTGCTCTGCTAGCAACTGGTTCAAGGTCTCGTTGGCTTGGTACCTGGCGCTGTTGAACCCCTCCCCCAATATCACCTTGTTCAGTATGGACGGCTCATACAAGCCACCGTGACCGTATATGGCCAGGTCGAACTGCCAGTTCAGCACCTTGGCATCAACGGTCTTCCCCTCAAGTGTCGACAAGTCTACCTTGATGCCGATGTCCTTCAGCTCCTGCTCAACGAATTGCCCCACTGCCTTGAAGCGGGCCTGGGTTATCAATTCCAGCCTGAGCTCCTGTCCCCCTTTGGTGAAATAGCCATTCTCCAGCACGTATCCCATTTCCTGCAATAGCTGCTGGGCCCTGGCCGGGTCATGGTCATACTTCACGATGTCAGGGTTATACCATTCACTGTCAGGCGGCATGATGCCTGGGCTCCCGGCCAGGGCGTGACCCCGTTGTGTAATCTGCACCAGTTCCTCTCTGTCTATGGCGTAGGCCAGGGCTTGGCGGAACTGTCTGGAGGAGAGAGGTTCGGTGGTATGGTTCATCATCAGCTTGGCATTCCAACCATATGGGGCACGGACCACGGTGAGGCCGCTGGCTGTTATGTCGTCCACTACCTCAGGTGGGATCGAACCCGCGTCTACGCTCCCTTCCTTCAAGGCGGCAGGCAGCATCTCCTCGCTTACCTTGACGAACTTGATCGTGTCTATCTCTGGTCTGCCCAGGTAGTAGTCATCATAGGCTTCGTAGAGGTAGGTGCCGTGCTCTTTGCTGTAATCAACGAGCTTGTAAGGCCCGGTTCCCACCACCGCCTGCGGGCCGGTGAAGGTCTCGGGCTCTTCCACGTTCTCCCAGATGTGCTTGGGTAGGATAGGCAGGGCGCCTGCCTGATCATTGAGGAAGGGGGCATACGGCTGCTCCAGATAGAGTTTAATGGTGTATTGGTCGAGCACCTCCACTTTCCTGATGCCACTGGCGCCGATCAAGGTGACGAAGGGATTGGGGTGTTCCTTTACGTATTTGATAGTGAAGGCGACATCGTCAGCGGTGAACCTCTCGCCGTCATGCCAGGTCACATCGCTTCGTAGGAAGAAGGTATACGCGTTCTCGGCTTCGATGTATTCCCACTCTTCGGCCAGCGCTGGTACGAAACCCGTCTCATTCTTCCAGACAAGAGTGTCAAAGAGGAAACTCGTGCGTACATAACCGGGTCCCCTCGGATAGTGGGTATAAGGCGATGGATAGCCCCAGTCACCGGTAGAGTCGGCAATGACGTAGGTGACCTGCTCAGCAGACGGACCAGCACAGGCAGAAACAATCAGCGACAAAGCCGCTATCGTCAGCAGGACTATCGATAGTCTCCCAGCATTGGTGGTCTTGTTTCTCACTGTGAGCACCTCCCGTCTTCATCTGCAACATACACCTCACCCTCTTCCATCAGCCTGGGAATGCGCGATCCCTGTAGTGGGTGCGGATGGCCGCGCCGGGCCATAGCCTTCGCCGGGCTGCCCGA
>QMOF01000019.1 GCA_003650185.1 Chloroflexota bacterium
ACCATTGACCCCTCCTTTCCAAACGCGCACTCCACACATCCACCACGGTATCAGCCATCGTGAGAAAAAAGAGGGCCACGATGGCGCCGATTATACAAGACCGCCATTTTCTATGTCAACTAGCAGGTCCCACGCCCGCTACGTGTCGGACATCATCCCGTGTCAACATGCCCTGCACCCTTTGGTAGAGAGGACACTTTACCTCAGCCTTCGAGCGCACAGTGTCATGCTCGTCACTACGGTAAGTATATGGCAGACTACAATTCAGTCCAGGCTTCAGCACATGATACCATATCGGCTCCGAGCGAACCCGGGTAAGCTGCGCGCCCCCAGTCAACCACCTGCTCCGCCGCGCTCAGCATCGAGGCCGCAACCCGACACAAAGACCCACCTGGGGTATGCAAGACCGGTCAGGAAGTGTCATAATCACCTTCGAGACATCGAAAACCCTGATTTGGAATAGCGCCAGTGACTTCAGGGTATGCGGGAAGAGTCCTGAGGCTGGACTTGTCTTCGGGAAGCATAGCTCAAGTGCCCACCAGTGAGTACGCCGACCGTTTCCTGGGGGGTCGAGGTATTGCAGCCAAGGTCTACTGGGACGAGGTGGGGCCCCAGGTCGGCGCCTTCGACGCGGAGAATAGGATCATATTCGCCACTGGCCCTCTGGCCGGACTACCTGTGATTGGCGGGTCTCGCTGGCAGGTCTGCGGCAAGTCACCGGCTCCAAGCCCTGAGCAGTTCTGCTACTGTAACCTGGGCGGCAGGTGGGGGGCCGATCTGAAATTCTGCGGCTACGATGCCATCGTGGTCCAGGGGAAATCGGACAGGCCGACCTATCTTCTCATTGACGACGGCAGGCCCGAGTTGAGGGATGCCTCTGCCCTCTGGGGCAGAGGGGCTATCGCGACTCGAGAAACTCTCAAGGGAGAACAGGGCCGCTCGGCCACGGTGGTGGCCATCGGTCCCGCCGGAGAGAACATGGCGGTGATGGCCTCCCTGCTCGCAGACAACGACGCCAGTGGCTCCGGGGGCCTGGGAGCGGTGATGGGCTCCAAGAGACTGAAGGCCATCGTGGTCAAAGGTGGGCAGAGGGGAGTGAAGGTGGCCCAGCCGGACCGGCTGCGAGAGCTCACCAGCTACTACCGTGGCCTGAGAAGGATCAGCTTGAGAACGTCCTCCTACCGCTACTCCACGCAGCTGGTGCCCAGTGTCAGTCACAAGATGAGGAAGGCGTCTCCGTGCTACGGCTGCCTTGGCTGCTTCAGAAAGCTGTATCAGGCGGACGATGGTCGGACGGGGAAGTACATGTGTCATTCGGCCATGTTCTATCAGCCGAGAGCCGTACCGTACTACGGAGGTTGGAACGACGTCCCCTTCTATGCCACCAAGCTCGTCGATGACTACGGCCTCGATTCCAAGGCAATGGACCTGACTATCGGCTGGCTTCAGAGGTGCCACGAAGCAGGCATCTTGAACGACGCCAATACTGGCATACCTGTGTCTCGAGCAGGCAGCCTGGAGTTCATCGAGACGCTGGTGAAGAAGATATCTTTTCGCGACGGCTTCGGGGATGCGCTGGCCGACGGACTGGCCCGGGCCGCTGAGTCTGTCGGGGCCGAGGCCAAGAAGCAACTCGGCAGCATCGGCTACCTCGGCAAACCGGAGTACAATGATATCTACGGGCCAAGGCTTTATATCACCAATGCTATCTTCTACGCCATGGAGCCGAGGCTGTCCATGTCGCAGCTCCACGAGCAGGGCGCTCTCATACCCAAATGGGTGCAGTGGGCCACCGGGGCAGAAGGAGCCGTTGCCAGCTCTGAGGTGGTCCGCAACATTGCCAGCCGGTTCTGGGGAAGTGAGCTGGCTGCTGACTTCTCTACCTACGATGGCAAGGCCCTGGCAGCCAAGATGATCCAGGATCGGGAGACGGCGAAAGAGTGCCTCATTCTCTGCGACTACCTGTGGCCCATAGTTGATCTTGAATCATCAGAGGACCACGTAGGAGACCCCACCCTGGAGAGCAGGATACTGTCCGCCGTCACGGGGCAAGAGGTGAGCGAAGCGGAGCTTTACGAAACAGGCGAGAGAGTCTTCAACCTTCAGCGCGCTATTCTGGCCAGGGAAGGGCACCGAGGGAGAGCATCTGATGTCCTGCCAGAGTACTGCTTCGAGAGGCCCGTGGAGTACGACCATCTGAACCCCGAGTGCCTGGTGCCCGGCAGCGGAGGGGAGGTCATATCCCGCAAAGGAGCTGTCCTCCATAGAGGAGAGTTCGAGAGAATGAAAGACGAGTACTACCGGTTGAGGAAGTGGGACGTGGCTACTGGCCTCCAGACTCGGACGGCCCTTGAGAGCGTGGGACTGGCAGACCTGGCGGACGAGATGCAGCGAAACAGCCTTATCGCCTAAGTCTAAGGACTCCACCCTCGCCAGTCTACTGCCGGACCTGCATCAAGCCTCTACTTGTGTCTCCCAGGCGGAAAACGGGCACTCCGCTACCGCATGCTGTACAGCCGCTGACTCGACTGCTGTTTACGAAACGTTTACTGGGAAAGTCGGCCCGTTTATGCCTTCTTTACTTCACCGATGGCAACCTTATGTCCGGTCAGGAGGAAACACGAGACACCGGCAAGGAGGCTGCAATGACCGAGTCGCTGACCAACATGACCGTGGATGGGTTGCCAGCAGTAGGCGTGCTGGCGAAGCTGGTCGGCAAGTGCCTGGCTCTGGCCGATGCTGTCACGGAGAAGTGGGTCACCGCCGAGGTCGTATACACGAACGTAAGCGCGTGCGGGGTGCCTTACCGCATCGTGTGCACCACTACAGAGGATGGACGCGGGTTCGCACTGAACCTGGCAGATGCCATAGAGGCGCTGGTGGACTCCATCCCGGGGATACTGGCAGCGTTAGGTGTAAACTAGGCCATCCGGTTGGGCCCCACAACGGGCGGTACAAAACGGTGTACCAGCGGGACGCTTTCCCCAGAACCCGAAGGCACACAAGCTGCACCGCCACCCCCATTCGACGAAGGCGCTAGATATACCTGCCCAGCGATCTGGCAATGGCTTTCAACTCCTTCATCAGTCTGCCAAAGTCCGAAGGAGTGAGCGACTGAAGGCCGTCCACCAGGGCCTCCTTGGGATTGGGGTGTACCTCGATCAGCAGCCCGTCTGCACCAGCCGCCAGGGCTGCCTTGGCCAGTGCCGGCACCAGAGAGTAGTGACCCGCGGCATGACTCGGGTCGACGATCACGGGCAGGTGGCTGAACCTCTTCACCACCGGTATGGAACACACATCGAGAGAGAAGCGAGCGCTGTCTTCAAATGTCCTGATTCCCCTCTCACACAGAATAACCCCGCCATTGCCCTCTGCCAGTAGGTAATCGGCCGCGGTTAGCCACTCTGTCACAGTAGCGGACAACCCTCGCTTCAAGACAACCGGGCACTTGCTCTTGCCAATTCTGGTCAGCAAGGCGAAGTTCTGCATATTGCGGGCACCAACCTGAAGAATATCGGCATACTTGGCCACCATGCTAACATCGTGCGGATCGATTACCTCGGTGACCACAGGTATGTCGAACTTCTCCCGCACACTTGCCAGCATCTCAAGGCCGGTCCTCTCCAGTCCCTGGAAACTGAACGGCGAGGTTCTTGGCTTGTACGCGCCACCGCGAAGGATACTCGCCCCAGCCTGCTTGATAGCTCTGGCCGCTGCTGCAAGCTGTTCCTCGCTCTCCACGGCACACGGTCCGGCCATGATTACGATGCGGTCCCCCCCGATCTCGATGCCATCGATATTGACCACACTGTTTTCTGACTTGAACTCCCGGGATGCCAGCTTGTAGGGCTTCATTATCCGCGCGACGTTCTCCACTCCCGGGAGTATGGCGAACATGTCCGTCGGGAGCTGCCCGGTGTTGCTCCCAAGAAGTGCAACCACCGTTTTGTCGGTGCCAATGTTCAACTGCACCTCCAGCCCCACCGACCTCGCCCTTTCCACAACGCCGTCTACTTCCTGTGTGGAGGCGCCCTTCCTCATTTCAACTATCATAACCTGTTAACCCCCGCTTGGGATGATAGCATACCTCATACGCAGTAGCCAGCCGTGGCCTCACTGGGTAGCGTCAAGACAGACGCAACCCGACCCGTCCAGCGGTCTTCCTATCCAAGAACGTCCTGGGCCACCAGGTATCGGAGGGAGTCAGACCGAGCAAGCTGGTACAGCCCGACGCTACCCGCAGGGCTGCCGAGTCAGGCCATCAGGCAAACGCCCGCATCATGATCGTGCCAAGTGCGGCTGCGGACAGCAGTTGATATCACGAGATTCCTGCGAGCAACCCTTCGGCATCTATATTGGCCGGCAGTGGCTCTGCTTTCAGCCCCAGTTCACGCAATGCGCCGTCACGTACCTTCTTCATGAGTGTGTCCAGCTGTTTCACCTCTTCGGGCGATAGGCTGCTCTTTAGCAGTCTGTGGGCCTGGCCAAAGGCGGCCGGCATCGCCTTGCTCAGCAGTTCCGCACCCTTCGGCTGCATCTTGATCTTTACTACCCGCTGGTCTTTCTTGCTGCGCATCTTTCTGACATAACCGGCCTTCTGCATCCGCGTGAGCAATGCCGACGCACTGTGCTTCTCCCGGAACATGAATGACGCGATCTCCCCCGGAGACAATGGCCTCTTGCTGCTGCTCAGAATCAGGAGAACATCAATTTGGGAAAGTGTGGCCTGGTGCTTGCCAAGCTCCACCTCCAGAGCCTTGTCCATCGCTTCCCACGCCTGCCTCATCCGCAGCCAAGCACTGTAAACCGGATCGCCTACTTCCCAGTCATACATACCCGCAACCTCCTCCTCTATTTGTGACATGCGCCATGACCCGTCTCTAGACGGTGTGAGTGAACCCCCGTCCGACCTCCTCCCAAGCCCCGTCGTCGGTGCCCCAATCTACCTGCCCTACGTGAAAGACCTCATCTGCCATCATTATAGCACATGAAAACAAAATACCGCATTAGTGGGCACTGGGGATTCTGTCATCAACCCATCGTTGCTGACGACACACCAGCCCGACCGCCCCCGTCAGCCCCGAAACCAGCCCATGTACCAGTCGTAGATACCCTGTCCCCAAAGCAATGACACCATGGCCCCCACCGCCAGAAACGTGCCGAAGGGGAGGCCTTCCCCCCGCTTCTTCAACCCAAGAGCGAGGGCTGCGGCAGCCAGCAATCCTCCGCCCAGAATGGCCAGCATGACCGCCACCAGGGCCTGGGGGTATCCGTTCATCAGCCCGACCATAAGCGCCAGCCTGACATCTCCAAGCCCCATTCCGGGAGGATAAATCAGATGCGGTATCAGGATGATGGCGAAGGCCACGGCGCCGCCAATGAGCGAGTCCTTCAGGCCAATTCCAGGCCAGAACAAGGAAAACACGAACGCGACTACGATCCCAGGATAGACCACCTTGTTGAGAATGAGGTAATGCTCCAGGTCTATGAAGAAGATCACGATTAGAAAACAGGTATAGGTGAGCGACATGCCTAGCTCAGCACTGAGCCCGAACTTCCAGTAAAGCAATGCGAAGATCAGCCCGCTCATCGCCTCCACCATCGGAGTCCTGAGCGGAATGGAAGCGCCGCAGTATCGGCAGCGCCCATGCAGCCAGAGATAGCTCAGAACGGGCACCAGGTCGAGGGCAGACAGGCGACGCCCGCACGTGGGACAGTGGGACGGGGGTCTGAGTATGGACTCGTCCAGAGGTAATCGGTCAATGCACAGGTTCAGAAAGCTGCCCACAGATGCGCCCAACAGGGCGAAGGCCAGCATCACCAGGGACGTATACAGCATTACACCCCAGCCAGCATACTGGACAACCGGCAGCCCAAGTCAGCACCACGGAGCCTGGCCAGGATGCACGAGATGGCCCGCTGGGAAGCAGGGGAAACAGGCCGCTTCAGGAAGACTGCCCTCTTCTCAACAGCCAGTACTCCAGGCTGTCTGCCAGAGCAAGCCAGCTCGCTTCGATGATGTTGGACGAGCTGCCAACCGTGCTCCACTCGTGCTCTCCATCGGTCGATGCAATGAGCACCCTTACCTGTGCTTCCGTACCGGCGCTCTCGTCCAGAATCCGCACCTTGTAGTCCGACAGCCTTACCTTGGCCAGACTGGGATAGAACGTGGTCAAGGCCTTTCGCAACGCCTTGTCCAGGGCATCCACAGGACCGTTACCCTCAGAGGCAGTGTGAATCACCTGCTCTCCAACCTTGACTTTCACGGTGGCCTCGGCCAGTGTCTCCTCGCCACTCGCCGCCGGGCGGCGGCGCCTCTCCACCACCACCATGAAGTCTACTAGCTCAAACGGGGGACGGTAATCATACTGAGCGCGGTATATCAGCAGATCGAAGGAGGCCTCCGCGTCCTCGTACTGGAAGCCCCGGCTCTCCATCAACTTCACCTGGTCAAGAATACGCCGAGCCTCCTCACCACGCGAGAGCTTCAGCCCCCGCTCCCTGGCCTTGTAGATAACACTGCTCACGCCGGAAAGCTCCGATACCAGCACGCCGCTCCGATTGCCCACCAGCTCAGGGTCAATGTGCTGGTAGCTGTCTTCCCATTTGGCCAGTGCTGAAACGTGGAGCCCCCCCTTGTGGGTAAAAGCGCTACTGCCTACGTAGGGCTGACGGGCGACCGGGGACATGTTGGCAAGCTCGCTGACGTAGTGAGACACCTCGGTGAGCCTGGATAGCTGTTCGTCACTGATGCAGGGCAGGCCCATCTTCAGCTTCAGCGCCGGGATAATGGAGCACAGGTTGGCGTTGCCGCAACGCTCCCCATAACCGTTAATGGTCCCCTGGACCTGGATTGCCCCTGCCTCTACCGCTATGAGCGAGCACGCCACCGCCACGTCCGCGTCGTTGTGGGCATGAATGCCCAGAGGGCTGGACACTGCCTTCCGTGCCTCGCGTACTATAGCAGCAACGTCCTGGGGGAGGCTGCCTCCGTTTGTATCGCACAGAATGACACAGTCGGATCCTGCCTCAGCAGCTACCCTGATGGCCTGGATAGCGTAATCGCGGTTGGCCCTGTAACCATCGAAGAAATGCTCCGCATCGAAGAAGACGGTGAGGCCCTTCGACTTGAGGAAGCCGATGGAATCACGGATCATGGCCAGGTTCTCTTCCGGGGTAGTCTCCAGGACTCGGGTTACCTGCTGCTCCGATGCCTTCCCAACCAGGGTCACCACAGGAGTCCCGGCAGCCACCAGGGCACCAAGGTTGGGGTCGTTGGCCGCAACTGCATGAGGTCGCCTGGTGCTGCCGAAGGCGCAGAGCTGGGCCGTGGACAGGCGCAAGTCGCGTGCCTTCTCGAAGAACGTGGCGTCCTTGGGATTGGAACCCGGCCAACCGCCCTCGATAAAGTCAAGGCCAAGCTCGTCCAGCTTGCGCACGATCTTCAGCTTGTCCTCAACGGAAAAGGAGATACCCTCCTGCTGCGCTCCGTCTCGAAGTGTCGTATCGTAGAGTTGTACCCGCTGCAATGCTTCATCCCTCCAAGATCATCGTCCACCTACCGCGGTAGTGCTGTATTATAGGGGGACAAAGCCGAGCTTAGCAAGTATCATGACAGGGCCCGCCGGGTGACGGCTCTCGGGTGGCCGTCAGGCAGTGTGCAGACGTTTGGACCAGACTTCCACCCAGCAGGTGCACTCCCAGGACCGATCACCGATGTGTTCAACCCGTAGCGCGAGCCAGACGTCGGGCCCTGTGCCCTGCCAGAGAGCCCGCCGCGCGGCCGGACGCGGCCACACCACGACGACGTCTTCTCCAGCCCGATCGGTCGACAGCAACATCACGTCGGATGCCTTGATAACAGCATGCGCTTCCTTGCCACTGGTCAGTCGCAAGCTCTGGGCTGACTCCCTGGTGATGATGGATATCGCACCCGATTCCGCCCGGCAGTTCGATGATCACTTCCGTATTGGTCTGGTTGGGTTTGACGGCTTTGACTTTGCCTTTCAGCATGTTCCGGGCGCTCAGTTTCAAGGATGCTCGCCTCCATTTGGGTCCTGCTGATACTGCGGCTTGGCTGCGGTGCGCTGCAAGGCGCGCCACCACAGTACCCTTTTCGATGGTTAGACCGGGGTTGAGTCAGGTTATTGCTGAGTTGCGCGGTGTCATCCTCTGGTGACGCAAAGATGGCAGAAGGGGATGCGCCAAGACTTGGGCGACGCGAATCTGTCCACGCATAGACCAGCGTGCATGACTGGTCTCCCCATTTAAGCGCGGGCGAAGTCCCGAGATGAGTTGCCGAACGGCCGAAGCTGGCCAAACGTCAGTCCGGTCCGACGAACTTGTAGCCTACGCCGCCCTCACTGAGGATCATCTTCGGGTTGCGTGGGTCCTCCTCCAGTTTCTCCCTGAGGCGCTGCACGTAGACATTAATGTAGTCGCTCTCCGAAGCGTAGTCCGGGCCCCAGACATGTTCCAGCAGCGCCTGGTTGGACATGACCCTTCCCTCGTTCCTGACCAGTTGATATAGCAGCTTATGCTCGCTAGGGGTGAGCTTCACTGGTCGGCCTTCGAGCGTTACCTCCCTAGCGGCGAAGTCGATCCTCAGCCTGCCCCTGACAAACGGTCCCTCGCCAGGCTGCAGCTCGGGCATCCGGCTGCGTCTGACCAGGGCCCTGATTCTGGACAGGAACTCCGCTGGGGCAAAGGGTTTGACAACGTAGTCGTCGGCTCCCATCTCCAGTCCCTTTACCTTGTCCATCTCCTCACCTCTGACGGTGAGGATCATCACCGGAACGCTGGAAAACCTGCGTATCTGGCGCAATACCTCCAGCCCGTCCGTGTCAGGAAGGCCGAGGTCAAGAATGACGACATCAGGCTGCTCCGTCTGAGTCATCTCCAGCCCCTTCTGGCCCTCGGCGGCCGACAGCAAAGTGACGCCGGGCCACCGCAGCTCGAAGCACAACTGGACAGACTGCAGCACCTCCGGGTTGTCTTCGATCACCAGGACTTTCAAGTCTCACCCCCGGGACTACTCAGCTTGCCGTTAGAAGTCTTCATAGCAGGCCTTGGGAGGCGCACGCTGGAGCCGCGCTCTGCGAGAAAGATGATAGAACCACAGCCAAATCGGGGCAATTAGGACTGCACCCACTTTGTGTGGGTGAAGCCACCAACAGACACAGGGAGCGTAGCAGGCCATGAGGACCAAAAGCCGAGGCCAGGCCTGTGCCCCACCCATGCCCAGGCCTGCGCTGCCTCATCGGCAAACGAAAAGGGGAGGGCGGGTTGCCCTCCCCTGCCCCAATGTAAGGAAGTCAGTCTCTCAGACGAATCACTTGGGCGTCACCATGACCGCCTCCTCCTTCCTGGAGAAGACGATGTCGCCCTCCCTGGCGTCGGCCACCACGGTGTCGCCATCCCGGAACTCGCCGCCAAGCACCCTCATTGCCAGCGGGTCCAAAATGCGGCGCTGGATCGTCCTCTTCAGAGGCCGCGCTCCGTAAACCGGGTCATACCCTTCTTCCACCAGCAAGTCCTTGGCCTCTTCGGTAAGCTCCACGTCAATATGCCGATCGGCGAGGCGCTTCTTCAGAGCGGCGAGCTGAAGGTCCACGATCTGTCTGATGTGCTCGCGGGTGAGCTGGTGGAAGATGATGATCTCGTCCACCCGGTTGAGAAACTCGGGGCGGAACTCTGCCTTCAGAGCTTCCATCACCCTGCGCCTTATCTCCTCTTGCTGACCAGCAGCTACGCCGGCAATCCACTGGCTGCCCAGGTTGCTGGTCATGACCAGCACTGTGTTGTGAAAGTCCACCGTGCGGCCGTGACCGTCGGTCAGCCGGCCGTCGTCCAGTATCTGCAAGAGCACGTTGAACACGTCAGGGTGGGCCTTCTCTATCTCGTCCAGGAGTATGACGCTGTAAGGCTTGCGCCGGACTGCCTCGGTAAGCTGGCCGCCCTCCTCGTACCCGACATAGCCAGGAGGAGCACCTATCAAACGGGCAACGGTGTGTTTCTCCATGTACTCCGACATATCCAGGCGCACCATGGCCCGCTCGTCGTCAAAGAGGAACTCAGCCAACGCCCGGGCCAACTCAGTCTTGCCTACGCCCGTTGGCCCGAGGAAGATGAAACTGCCCAGCGGCCGGTTAGGGTCCTGAAGCCCGGCACGGGCGCGCCGAATAGCATTGGCCACCGCGCTGACGGCTTCATCCTGGCCCACGACCCGCATGTGCAGCCGCTCTTCCATCTGCAGCAGTTTCTGGACCTCGCCCTCCATCAGACGGCTCACAGGAATGCCAGTCCAGCGGGCCACCACCTCGGCCACGTCCTCCTCATCTACTTCCTCCTTGAGGAGTTGCTGCCCCTTGTTGGCGGAAAGCTGCTCCTCTTTCTGGCGGAGTTGCCTTTCCATGTCCGCCAGCGTACTATACTTGAGCTGCGCCGCCCGCTCATAGTCGGCGGACCGCTCCGCCCGCTCTATGTCATGGCGGACCTGCTCGATGCCCTCCTTGAGCTGCTGCAAGCTTTGGATGGCATCCTTCTCGGCCTGCCACTGGGCGGTGAGGCTGTTGCTCTCCTCTTTGAGGTTGGCCAACTCCTTCTCCAGCTCGGCTAGGCGTTCCCTCGAGGCAGCGTCCTTCTCCTTCTTGAGGGCTTCCCTCTCAATCTCGAGCTGCATGATGCGGCGGTTGACCTCGTCAAGCTCTGCTGGCAGGCTGTCTATCTCGATGCGCAGCTTGGAAGCTGCCTCGTCTATCAGGTCGATAGCTTTGTCCGGCAGAAACCGATCGCTGATGTACCGGTTTGAGAGCACCGCGGCAGCCACCAGGGCCGCATCCTTGATGCGCACACCGTGGTGCACCTCGTAACGCTCCCTCAGGCCACGCAGTATGGAGATGGTCTCCTCCACCGATGGTTCGTCGATCAAGATGGGCTGGAAACGCCTTTCCAGCGCCGCGTCCTTCTCTATGTGCTTACGGTACTCGTCCAGTGTGGTGGCCCCGATGCAGTGCAGCTCACCCCGCGCCAGCATCGGCTTTAGCATGTTAGAGGCATCCATGGCACCTTCGGCAGCCCCAGCACCAACCACTGTGTGGAGCTCGTCGATGAACAGTATGATCTGCCCCTCAGCCTCCTGGATCTCCTTTAGCACCGCCTTGAGCCTCTCCTCGAACTCACCGCGGTACTTGGAGCCGGCCACCAGGGCTCCCAGGTCCAGCGCCACGATCCGCTTCCGCTTCAAACCTTCGGGAACGTCGCCGCGCACGATACGCTGGGCCAGGCCCTCGGCGATTGCCGTCTTGCCCACGCCCGGATCGCCAATGAGCACCGGATTGTTCTTGGTGCGGCGCGAAAGCACCTGGATGACGCGCCTTATCTCCTCGTCTCGGCCGATCACCGGATCGAGCTTACCCCGGCGGGCAATCTCGGTGAGGTCGCGACCATACTTCTGTAGCGCTTGGTACTTGTCCTCCGGGTTCTGATCGGTCACCCGCTGTCCTCCGCGTATTGAAGTCAGGGCCTGCAAGACGCGCTCCCTGGTTATTCCGTGGTCCCTCAGCACACGGCCGGCAGCGGTCTTGTCCTGGTCAATTATAGCAAGAAGCAGGTGTTCGGTGCTGACGTACTCGTCTTTGAAGGTGGCGGCCTCTTTCTCCGCCGCGTCCAGTACCTGGGCCAGGCTGTGAGACAGGTATGTCCTGGCCGCGCCATGCGCCCTCGGCATGCGCGCGATCTCAGCCGCCATCTCCTGCTTCACCTGCGCAACATTGGCTTCCAGCTTGACCAGTATCTGGGGCACCACCCCATCCGCCTGGTCAACCAGGGCATACAGAAGGTGCTCCGGCTCAATCTGCGTATGATTCCTCTCCTCGGCCAGCTTCTGAGCAGCCACAACCGCTTCCTGGGCCTTCTGGGTAAACCTGTTTATGTCCATATTCTCACCTCAACTTTCGTGATCCACTACAAGCCGCAGCATCGCACCACGGGGGTGGAGCTGGGAATCACAGTTCCCGGAACTCACCCTCGACGGTGCCGTCAGACGGTCCGCCGGACTCTCCCTCACCGGATGGGCCGCCAGCACCCGCACCGGCATGGCTGTAGACGGCTGCACCTATTTTCTGGAGAGCCGCCTGGAGCTCGTCCGCTGCGCGCCGTACCCGCTGCACATCGCCGCCCTGGAGCGCGGACCGCACTTCGGCTATCTTGCGCTCGACCTCTGAGCGGAGGTCAGCAGGTATCCTGTCGCCGTGCTCGCGCACAGTCTTCTCGGCGTTGTAGGCCAGGCTGTCGGCCATGTTCTTTGTCTCCACCTCTTCCTTGCGCCTGCGGTCCTCTTCGGCATGCGCCTCCGCCTCGCGGACCATCCTGTCCACTTCCTCCTTCGACAGTCCGGAAGAGGCAGTGATGGTGATCTTCTGCTCCCGTCCGGTGCCTTTGTCCCTGGCCGATACATTCAGGATGCCATTGGCGTCGATGTCGAAGGTGACGTCAATCTGGGGCACTCCTCTGGGTGCCGGTAGGATCCCGTCCAGCATGAAACGGCCGATGGTCTTGTTCTCTGCTGCCATAGGCCGCTCACCCTGGAGTACGTGGATCTCCACACTGGGCTGGTTGTCCGCCGCCGTAGTGAACGTCTCAGTCTTGGAAGTGGGTATGGTAGTGTTGCGCGGGATAAGCGGTGTCATCACTCCGCCCAGCGTCTCGATGCCCAGCGTCAGAGGTGTCACGTCCAGAAGCAGCACATCCTTGACGTCTCCTTTGAGCACGCCAGCCTGGATAGCAGCGCCAATGGCTACCACCTCGTCAGGGTTCACGCCCTTGTGAGGCTCTTTGCCAAATATCTGCTTCACCTTCTCGATAACGGCCGGCATCCGGGTCTGACCACCTACCAGGATCACCGCCTGAATGTCGGATGCCTTGAGTCCGGCATCTGCCAGGGCCTGGCGGCAGGGCCCATCAGTCCTGTCGATGAGGTCAGCCACCAGTTGCTCCAGCTTGGCCCGCGTCAGGGTGATGTTCATGTGCTTCGGGCCATCAACACCTGCGGTTATGAATGGTAGGTTGACCTCGGTCTGCATCACCGTGGAGAGCTCGCACTTGGCCTTCTCCGCCGCCTCTTTGAGGCGCTGAAGGGCCATCCTGTCCTGCTTCAGGTCTATCCCCTGGTCGCGCTTGAACTCAGCCACCAGCCAGTCGATGATCCTCTGGTCGAAGTCATCGCCCCCAAGATGGGTGTCACCGTTGGTGGACTTCACCTCGAACACGCCTTCCCCAAGCTGCAGGATGGAGATATCAAACGTGCCACCACCCAGGTCGTACACCGCCACCGTCCGGTCGCCCTCCTTGTCCAGGCCATATGCCAAAGCCGCCGCCGTAGGTTCGTTGATGATCCTGAGCACCTCAAGCCCGGCAATCCTGCCCGCGTCCTTGGTCGCCTGGCGCTGTGAGTCGTTGAAGTAGGCCGGGACGGTTATGACGGCCTCGGTGATTTTCTCTCCCAGCTTGGCCTCGGCGTCCTCCTTCATCTTCCGCAACACCATGGCCGATATCTCCGGGGGTGCATATGTCTTCGCGCCCATCTCCACATGGGCATCGCCGTTTGCCGCCTTCACTATCTTATATGGCAGCAGCTTGACATCGCGCTGTACCTCCTCATCGTCATATCTGCGTCCCATGAGACGCTTGATGGAGAAGATGGTGTTCGCCGGATTTGTCACCGCCTGGCGCTTGGCCATCTGTCCGACATACCGTTCGCCTGTCTTCGGGTTCACCGCCACCATCGAAGGAGTGGTGCGTCCTCCCTCGGCGTTCTCGATTACGGTGGGGTCCCCGCCCTGTATGACCGCCATGCATGAGTTCGTTGTGCCCAAATCAATTCCTAGTACCTTTGCCATTTCAGTTCACCTCCTACCACTAGAGTTGCCTTTCTATCCTGTCTTCGGTTTCCTTCATGTGTAGCGTCTCCAGCATTCCGTCGAGAATCTGGTCCAGCCGCTCTCTCGGTCTGCCATGGATGCCCGCAGCAGCCAGTTCGCGCTTCATCTCCAGTACAGCCGATCGCATGTTCAACGCCAACGCTACACCAGCCAAATTCAGTCCGGCGACCTCTACGAGACGCTTGATCCTTCTCAGGCATGCAATGTCCTCGTCAGAGTACATGCGCACCGTGTTGGTGCGTGAGGGCGCGAGCAGACCCGTCCGCTCGTACTTGCGCAGTGTCTGCGGGTGCATGCCTGATAGCGCGGCAGCTACTCTGATGACGTATAGTCCACACGCGTTCTCCATATGCTGCCCGACGTTCATCAACCCATATTATATCGCTTAACATGAACTGTGTCAATACCCTTCACAATTGTAATGAGCACTCTTGACAAAATGTGACAAATATGCTATACAATAACTGAAGGCTCCACCAGTGGCGAGCGGGGTAGTAAGATGTCAGCTTTGACAAGAAGGAGCGGCAGCCGAGACCCCGAGGACGAGGGGTTTGGCAAGTATACCATGTCCGTCACGGTCAGGCTGACCTCGGTGAGGGCCCACCGGATCAGGAGGTTCG
This sequence comes from Chloroflexota bacterium, assembly GCA_003650185.1. Taxonomy (GTDB): domain Bacteria; phylum Chloroflexota; class Dehalococcoidia; order UBA2247; family RBG-13-53-26; genus B9-G15. The sequence goes on from QMOF01000019.1 coordinate 14,561, forward strand.
AGCAGTTCGGGCTCCTGGCACCCTCGCGGACAGAGGCAGGGCAGCGACTCTTCTCTGACCTGGACATCGCACTCATCCAGGAAATAGCCAGGCTCGAACGCGAGGGGATAAACCTGGCGGGCATCAAAGCTATCCTGGCCATGAGGAGGGGTGAAAGAGAATAGGTAACGCGGCTGTGGGAGCCTTTCACAGGCCATCGATGGTCAAGCCGGAGAGCGCGGCGTGTCTGCCGGCAGGAGTGAAAACAAAATCTAGAAAGGAGGAGAGCAAAGATGGTAACGAGAAGATGGGACCCCTTTGCCAACATGCTATCGCTACGAGATGCGATGGACCAGCTCCTTGAACACAGCTTCATCAGGCCAGACCGGGCTGTTTCGGTTGATATGGCTGGCGTCGGCACCATGCCCATAGACCTCTACGAGAGGGAAGGTGACTACGTGCTGAAGGCTTATGTTCCCGGGGTCAAGGTTGACGACATCGACGTTAACGTGAACCGGGGCAACGTCCTGTCGGTCAAAGCCCGCATAAGCAGCGACCTGGAGAAAGAAGAGGCCAAGGACTACCGCAGGCTGGTCAATGAGCTGGGCTCTGGAGACGTGGCCCGCAGCATCACGCTGCCTATGACGGTCGACGTCAACAAGATCGAGGCTACGGTACAAAACGGCGTGCTGACCCTCGTTCTACCGAAGGCTGATGAGGCCAAACCGAAGCGGATCAAGATCACCGCTAAGTAGGTAAGGCACGCCGGGCCCTGGAGAGGAGCCTCACACGGGCGCGGGGGTTATCCCCCGCGCCTTTCTTGTCCTCGCTTTCCGTGCTCGGTTCAGCCTGCGACTGGTCCGTGCGTCTCGGGTCACCTCACGCCTTGATTGCTGCCCTCACTTTCTCCTGTAGATCCGGGGGCATCGTCTCCATCTGGTGTTCCTCTTTGCCGTGCTCGGCTACCTTCCTCATGAGCTCCTCTTCCGTATCCGCGCTTGCCTCGAATGCGCAATCCATGCCAATGTCTTTGCACTTGAACGATGGCATCATCCCTCCTTCGCCAGACTCCTTTTCCCCTGCGGCAACCCGTCTCATAACGGTGGCTTCCCGCGGGTGGTGCCAGTGCATCATGCGCTGGCTTGTTCCAGCGTACCACCGGCCATGTTGCCAAACGGTTAAGGCAGGTAAAGGTTCCATTCACAAACGGTTGCATCCTGGTGACAACGAGTCCCGGCAGCATGTCCGCTGGCTGGACCCCGGCAGGCGCCGCAACAGGAATGCTACAATAGAGTCTGTATGTCCCTGATAAAGGTAACCAACGTGGTCAAGACCTTCGGGTCGATCACCGCCGTAGCTGGGGTTGACCTTGACGTAGCCGAACGCGAGTGTTTCGGGCTCCTCGGTCCCAACGGTGCCGGGAAGACCACCCTGGTGCGCATGATTATCGCTGCTTCACCCCTGACCGCGGGACGTATCTGGGTTGACGGGAAGGACATCACCGTAGACTCTCGCCGGATCAAGGCGCGCCTGGGAGTGGTGCCCCAGGAGGAGAACCTCGACCCTGACCTGACCGTGCTGGAGAACCTGGTCACCTTCGCCCGCTATTTCGACCTGCCGAAGGCCGAGGCGCGTCGAAGGGCCATGGAGAACCTTCGCCTCTTCGAGCTTCATGAAAAGCAGACGGCCAAGATTGACGAGTTGTCCGGCGGCATGAAGCGGCAGTTGCTCATAGCCAGAGCGCTGATCAACCGTCCCAAGCTGCTCATCCTGGACGAGCCCACCGTCGGGTTGGACCCGCAGACCAAGCACCTGGTGTGGCAGAAGCTGCGCTCCCTGCGCGAGCAGGGAATGGCCTTCCTGCTGACTACCCAGAACATGGA
>QMOF01000020.1 GCA_003650185.1 Chloroflexota bacterium
CGATCTGAAGCGGCACACCATACAGCCACAGGCGTTGGACCTGGTCCCCGAGTGGTTGGCCAGAAAACACCACCTTGTGCCGCTCGACGTTGTCGGTGACTCCCTGGTTGTGGTAATGGCTGACCCCGCAGATGTTGAGGCCATAAATGACCTGATGGCGGAGTCGGGAGTGAAGGTCCAGGTAGCCATCAGCATTCCTGACGATATTCAGGAGGCAATTGACCTGAACTACAAGGCGACTAGCGAGATCGAGAAGGAGGTCAGCCAGCTTGTACCCGCGGTTGCCGGCGGTACAGAGGAAATGACCATCCACGTCGCTGAGGACTTCGGTCAAGAGACACCTGTGGGTCGCACGGTGGACCTGTTTGTCGGTCAGGCGGTGAGGCAAAGGGCCTCTGACATTCATCTGGAGCCACAGAGGGACAGGCTGCGCCTCCGGTACCGGATTGACGGTGTGCTGCATGACGTCATGTCGCTGCCGCTGGAGGTGCACCCTCTCCTAGTCTCGCGGCTGAAGATCCTGGCCGGTATGAATATCGCCGAGAAAAGGCTTCCACAGGACGGCCAGTTCTCCACGGCCGTGGACGACAGGGAGGTGGACATCCGGGTGGCCACCAGCGAGACAGCTTACGGCGAGACTATGGTACTGCGAATCCTGGACAAGTCCCGCTTCCTGCTTGACCTGACACAGTTGGGCTTCCGCCCTGACGTCCTGGCGAAGTACCAGCAGATGCTGGCCAGCCCTTATGGCCTGATACTGGTCGCTGGGCCCACCGGCGCCGGCAAGACGACCACCCTCTACGCTTCGGTGAACCAGCTTGACCGAAGGGAGCGGAATATTGTCACCATTGAAGAGCCCATCGAGTACCTGTTCAAAGATATCAACCAGATTCAGGTGAACCCCAAGGCGGGCATAACGTTCGCCAGCGGTCTGAGGGCCATCATGCGCCTGGACCCGGATATCATTTTGATAGGGGAGATGCGCGACAGCGACACGGCAGCCACCGGCGTCCAGGCTGCTCTGACAGGCCATCTGGTCCTTTCCTCTATTCACGGAAACGATTCCGCCGGGGTGCTGTCACGTCTGGTGAACCTGGGCGTGGACCCCTTTCTGATCTCGTCGGCCCTCATTGGCGTTGTGGCACAGCGCATGGTGCGCCGCGTGTGCCCACATTGCCGGACGCTGTACGAGAGGCCCGAGGAAGAGCAGCTTGCTTATGAGCAGGAAGTTGGCGAGCGCCCGGCGAAGTTCTACTACGGCGCCGGCTGCAATTTCTGCGCTGGTACGGGTTACCTCGGCCGCACCGGGGTGTTCGAGCTCATGGTGATGAGCGAAGAGATACGGAAGATGCAACTCGCAGGGGCTACGGCAGCGGAAATCAGGGAACAGGCTATCAAAGAGGGGATGATTCCCATGATCCGCGATGGAATGCTCAAGGTGAAGGAGGGTATCACCACGCCCAGTGAGGTGCTGCGTAGAGTCTTCTCGGTCACCTAGGGGCGGTCCCGGCCAGCCGCGGTTGGCGGTCACAGCAAGTAAGCCATGAGCTACAAGTACGTTGCTTACACTCCACAGAACAGAGTGGTCAAAGGCACACTGGCTGTGCCCACGGAGACGGCCGCGGTCGATGCCCTGGAGCGGGCTGGCCTGAGAATACTGAGCCTGAGGCGGGCAAGGGAACGCTGGACCGAAAGGCTTGCCATCGCGCTCAGCTCGGTGAAGCCTCGCGATGTGATCCTTTTCTCCCACCAGCTCGCCATGCTGCTCGAGGGGGGCACGGGATTCCTGACGGCCTTGCGGCTCACGCGAGACCATACCGCCAACAAAAGGCTGAGGCGGATTCTTGACCAGGTCATGGGGGACGTGCGCGGCGGCATGCCCTTCTCCGATGCGGTGGCAAAGTATCCGCATGCTTTCCCCCTGGCCTACAGCCGGATGATGCGCGTCGGGGAGCAGACCGGGAAGCTGGAGGTTGTCCTCCGGGAGATTGCGTCCAACATGGAGCGCGACGAAGCCACGAAGCGGAGAATGCGGTCAGCTATGACCTATCCTGTTTTCATTCTCCTCATTGGTCTGGTCACCGTGGTGGTGCTGGTGACCGCTGTGCTCCCTCCACTGGCGCGCCTGTACACGGAGTTCAGTGCTGAGCTGCCCTGGACAACGCGACTATTGGTTTCATCCATAGACTTCCTCTCCAGCTATATTTGGTATCTCCTGGTGGCACTGCTCTTGCCTGTATTCCTGCTCGGCTTATGGTTGAGACGGTCCTCGGGTCGCCGCCGATTCGAGAGGGCGCTGATGAGGTTGCCTTTGATAGGGCGCGTTGCCTTGCTTGGCGCCATGTCCAATTTCTGTCGAATCATGTCCATGCTTCTGGGCGCCGGACTGCCCATTACCGAGGTAGTGACCGTGGCCCGGCAAAGCGTCCGAAGCGAGGTGGTGCGCGGAGCCCTGGGTGGGATACCCGGGCGCCTGTTTCAGGGGCAGGGCCTGTCGAAGGCAATGGAGGCGGACCCACTGTTCCCCACTGTGCTGGTACAGTTGGCCTCCACTGGGGAGCAGACCAACGCCCTTGAGGCCAGCTTTGAGGCTGTCGCCAATCACTATGATTCAGAGTTTGAACAGACCATGGCCGAGCTCACATCCATACTGGAACCGGCGCTGCTCCTGATCGTTGGCTTGGTTGTAGGGTTTATCGCGGTCTCCGTTATCATGCCGATCTACTCCATGTATGGGTTCGTGGGCTAGCTTGTGCCGCCGGGGAACCGCGGCACAAGCCTGGCTTGCCCCAGGGAAGGACATAACAGTGCGCACGAGAGTGCGGTCACGGGTGGAGCGCCTGTCCCGGCGGCCTGTTGTCGTCCGCGGGCAGGACGGTGTCAGCCTGGTCGAGGTACTGGTGGCGATGGCCATTGCCGGGGGGGCTATCGTTATGTTCTTGAGCAGTCTGTCAACCGGCTCTAAGAGCGTAGGCGTGATGTATGAGCAGACGATGGCCCAGAACCTGGCGCGGTCGCAGATCGAGTATGTCAAGAGCCTGGAATACGTGGCTGCCCCTACCTCGTACGAGTGTATCGAGTCCCTGCCCCCCGGTTTCTCGGTGACGGCGGAAGCCACGGCCATTGCCGACAGGGATGAGAACATACAGAGGATCACAGTCACCGTATACCGCGATGGCCAGGCTGTGTTGACCAAGGAAGGCTTCAAGGTGAAGCGATGACTGTCAGAAGCAGTCAGAAAGGAATAACCCTGGTCGAGGTGCTGTTGGCCACGGCTTTGACGGCGGTGGTTGTTGGGGGCCTGAGCACGGCTATCTTCGCCACTGTCAGCGCCACTGGCCGGGGCAGCGATGAAACAAGCGCCCTGCGCGATCTACAGAACGCAGCCCACTGGATCAGCAGGGATGCCCAGATGGCCAGCACCACCAATCTCACGGAAGGAGGGGAAGCTATTGACGCGCTGACGCTGGAATGGACCGACTGCCAAGCTAGTTCACACTCGTGCAGCTATACCCTGTCGGGGAGTGAGTTACAGCGCAACTACGACGGCAATGTGTCGACCGTGGCCCGGTATGTCAGCACGGTCGAGTTCTCTATCTCGGGCGGCGTCCTGACCTATTCACTGGAATCCACACCCCCCGGGCGCTGGCAGGTGAACAGGCACATGACGGGCAAGGTGCACCTTCGCCCGAATGGCTGAGCAAGCCCATGACGAGGATGAACGGACTGAGAGGCAGTGAAAAGGGGCAGGCCCTGCCTTTGGCCCTCATCGCCCTCGGGTTGGGTGCCTTGCTCGTTGGAGCCTTTCTGAGCTACACCAGCACCAATCTGATCACCTCACGGGTGCTTGGCCAGGCCGCAGAAGGGCAGCATGCGGCGGATGCTGGCATCGAGGATGCCATCTGGAACCTGATGTACGGCGGTCTCGCCACCAGTGTTCTGACCACCCCCGGTGACAGCACCAGCTACTCGCTCGACGAGACTGTCAACGGTCTTACCCCCACTGTCACCGTGACCAGAAACGGGCAGACAGTAGCCACCGCAGCCAACGATGGTTTCGAGAGTGGGGGATGGTCCGGCGGGTCGGGCTGGGTCGACGACTGGTTGCCCGAGGGGAATGCCAGCATTGTCCGCTCAGCCTGGCTGCCCCACGAAGGGGAGTACTGCCTCCGGCTGCGCGGGTCAACAGACTACGCAAAGCGGGCTGTTGACACCGTGGGCAAACCGAATGTGCACCTGCGCTTCTGGGCACTGGCAATTAGCCTTGAAGGCTCAGACGAAGCCAGGTGCCTGGTAAGTCCCGATGGGAGCAACTGGGACGTGGTGCAGACCTGGGAGGACGGGGACGATGACTACTACTATCATGGCTATGACATCGATCTGTCGGCGTATGAGGCATCCGGCGAGTTCTGGGTTGCCTTCGAGGCGGACATGTCCAGCACGCATGACTATCTGTATGTTGACGCGGTGAGCGTGGTGACGACACTACCATCTGCTGGCCTGCCGAGCGACGGCTTTGAGGCTGGCTGGTCGGGTGGGGCCGGGTGGCTGGGCGATTGGCATCACCAGGGCTCGACCGAGATCACGGCAGACTCTGTGGCGTGTGAGGGCCGCTACCACCTGGAGATGCGTGACTCTGACAGCTACGTGAAGCGGGCGGCGGACCTCTCCGCCGAGACCGGCCTTCATCTTCAGTTCTGGAGCAAGGCCCGCTCGCTTGAGCAGTACGACGAGGTACAGTGCCTCGTCAGCCCTGACGGCAGCGAGTGGACTGTAGTCAGGACATGGACTCAGAGCAATAGCGACAGCGATTACCACTTCAACGATATCGATCTGTCGCCTTACCAGATGTCCGACGAGTTCTGGATTGCCTTCAATTCAGACCTGAGCAGCAAACATGACTACTTCTACGTGGATGACCTGAGAATAGTGAGGGCCGAGGTGTACCACATAGCATCCGCTGTGACGGGTGAGACCATTGAGGCCACGGTTGTGATCGAGGACTCAGAGCTGAGTATTCTTTCATGGCAGCTCGGATAGCAGGATAAGGCGCACACCTGGCGGCCAGGTGCAGGAAGATGTGTGACTGGATGGAAAACAGGGCGGTTACATTGCGGCGAGGACGACGGTGCTGATCTCCAGGACCATCACGACGCTGGATATAGAACCGGGACGCGTTCAGGTGTTGACGGTGGAGGGGAAGCGGGTGGTGGGGTGGGGCAGCTTACCTCTGGCCCCGGGGCTGGTGAAAGACTGTGTCGTGGCTGATCCGGCGGCGGTCGGGGCCACCGTTGCCCGCCTGTTCAGCTCCACAGGAGCCTCAAAGAAGTCGGTCGTGGTGGCCATCACCGGCGTGCGCTCTATTTCGAGAGTGCTGGAGATGCCGAAGCTGAGCAACAGGCAGACGAAGGAAGCCCTCCGGTGGGCGGCAAGAAGAGAGATGCCGCTGCCGCTGGACGAGCTGTGCCTCAACTGGCAGTGTCTTGGGTCCAGGGATTCCCGGCAGGTGGTCTTCCTGCTGGGAACACCGCGGGACGTCGTCGATGGCTTCTCTCGCACCCTGCAGGCGGCCGGCATCAGGCCACGGGCCGTGGATCTCAAGCCGCTAGCCCTGGCAAGGCTGGCTGATCGGCCGGAGGCGATCGTGATCAACATTGAGAGCGAGAGCCTCACCATAGTCATGGTTATCGACGGGGTCCCCCGGTTGATCCACACGCTGGCTATGCGCCAGGAGGGACTCGTTCTGGAAGACAGGATACGGCAGTTGACCGATTACCTGACGCGGACAGTGCAGTTCTATAACGACGCGCACCCAGGGCAGCCACTCCCCGTGCGAACGCCGGTCTTCCTGACTGGTGAGATGGGCAGCGACGTCACTGTTCGTCATTCGGTGCAGGCCGCCATTGAGTACCCCGTTGAAGCGCTGGCGCCGTGCATAGAGTGTCCGCCGGAGCTGCCCCTGGAGCCGTATGCGGTCAATGTGGGCCTAGTGCTGAGGCAGATGGCCCCTGAGAGTGGCAGGGCTGCTTCGCGTAGCCTGTCTCCTGTTAAAGTGGACATCATGGGCGCGGAGCATGGTGGCCGCTGGGGGAGCCGGTTGGCAGCGTAGCTTGGTGTTCCGTGGGTGCCGCTGGGCTACCCCCCGTCCAAAATTGAGGGCGTACCCCAGCAAAACTAGGTAATAGCCTCATTTACCGGGCCTACGCCGGTTCTGTAACCTACGCAGTGTGGTTTCGGGACGAAGCATCTGCCACCGCACCCTTCGCCCGGGAACGGCGCGCTCGAGTGGGGAGGTCCCGCTCCGGAAGCAGCGTTGAGCGGTCGGACTTCCCAGGGGTTCATGGCTGCCGACGGAAAAGGAAACAGAGGGCTGACAGTTGATGGAGTGATCAGGAGATGTACGATGGAAGGCAGAACGATATTACTGGTCGACGATGACCCTCATGTCATCAGATCGTTGACGTTCATGCTGAACAAAGAAGGATATGAGACGGTGGTGGCGACCGATGGCGAGGATGCGATGGAGAAGCTGAGGCAGCTGAAGCCCCGCGTGATGTTTCTGGATGTGATGATGCCGAAGAAGAACGGCTATGAGGTCGTCCGAGAGCTGAGGAGCGATCCTGACCTGGGCGACGTCCACGTTGTGCTGCTGACTGCGAAGGGGCAGGAGGCCGACAGGGAGAAAGGCCTCAGCTTGGGCGCTGACGAGTTCGTTACCAAGCCCTTCAGTCCCAGGAGCATCCTTGACAAGGTCAGAGCGTTGTTAGGGTAATCCGCCAGTCCCGGCGAAGCCAGGGGAAGCCGGGACTGGCACTGTGGGGTCAAGCATATGGAGAACAAACCGATTAACGTGCTTCTCATCGAGGACAGTCCTGGGGATGCCCGGCTGATCCAGGAGATCCTGGCAGAGGTCCAGGAGGCCCGGTTCAACGTGCAGCGTGCCGATCGGCTGTCAGAGGGGCTGGTGCGGCTGGGGGAGGGAGGCATCGACGTCGTTCTGCTGGACCTGTCTCTGCCGGACTGCCACGGCCTGGATACTTTCGTCAAGGTCCATGCCAACGCTCCCATGGTGCCTGTGGTGGTGCTCAGCGGGCTTGACGATGAGGTCCTGGCATTCACGGCGGTGAGGGAAGGTGCCCAGGACTACCTGGTCAAGGGGCAGGTGGAGGGCAATATCCTGCACCGCGCCATTCGCTATGCCATAGAGCGCAAGGCCACCGAGGAGGAGCTGAGGCGGTCCGAAGAGCGCTATCGAAGCCTTATTGAGAGCGCAGTGGACGCTATCTTCACCATGAAGCTGGACGGCACCATCACGTCTCTGAACCCGGCGTTCGAGGCCATCACCGGCTGGTCGTGCTCTGAGTGGCTGGGTAGGAGTCTGTGGGATATCCTTCATCCAGACGATGCGCCCGCGGCAAAGGACCTGTTTGAGGCGTTCTTCCGCGGCGAACCACTGCAACCTTACGAAGGGCGCGTCCAATCGCGGTCTGGAGAGTTCATAGTGCTTGAAATCAGGGCAACGCCGCAGATGGAGCACGGCGAAGTGGTCGGTTTCTTCGGCATCGGTCGCGATGTCACCGAGCGCAAGCAGGCACAGGAAAGGTTGCAGGAGCTCTACGAGCGGGAAAAGGAGCTGCGGCAGGAGTTGGCGGAGAGGACCGCCCAGGTGGAGGATGCCTACCTCAAGCTTTACCAGCTCGACCAGATGAAGGACAGCTTCCTGTCAACGGTGTCGCACGAACTGCGCACACCTCTGACCTCCATAAAGGGTTTCGCCGAGATACTCCTGAGCTACGATGATGAGGACAAGGAAACTCAGCGGGAGTTCCTTACCATCATCAACGAGGAGAGCGAGCGTCTGACCAGACTGATAAATGACTTGCTCGACCTCTCCAGGATTGAGTCGGGGCGGATGCAGTGGCAGACGAGCAAGCTGAGTCTGCAAGAAGTCATCGACACAGCTGTCAATGCCATCCATGCCTTATCAGCGCAGAAGCAACTTGACGTAAGTGTGGATGTACAGCCTGATCTGCCGCCGTTCTGGGGCGACAAGGACAGGCTGGTGCAGGTCGTCACCAACCTGTTGGGCAATGCTACCAAGTTCACTCCGGCGGGAGGTAAGATTGGCGTAAGAGCGGAACTGGTGAAAGAGGGCGAGCCGCCTAACCTGCGGGAAGTGATAAGGGTCAGCGTTTCCGATACCGGCATCGGTATTTCCGCCGAGAACCGCGAGAGCATCTTCGAGAAGTTCAGGCAGATAGGAGATACGCTGACAGACAAGCCGAGAGGTACTGGATTGGGACTGTCAATCTGCAAAGAGATTGTGCAGCATTATGGCGGCAGGATCTGGGTGGAGAGTGAGGTGGGTAGCGGTAGCACCTTCTACTTCACCTTGCCGGTGGCAGACGTGGTGGAGCAGCGGGGTAGCGGAGTCCAAGGCGAGGGAGAAGAGGAGATAGAGCAGGAGCTGGGCAAGGTCATCCTGGTGGTGGACGACGAGCCAAACATTCGCAAGTTCTTGAAGCATGAACTGGCGAGCAGAGGACACGAGGTGATCGAGGCGTTGGGAGGTACGGAAGCCGTACAGCTGGCGAGGAAGCACCATCCGGACCTGATCACTCTGGATGTGGATATGCCCGACATAAACGGGTTCGACGTGACGGCGCTGCTGAAGAGTGACCCCGGGACGAAGGACATCCCCATACTGATCATCTCCGTGGTGGATGACAAGGAAAGGGGATACAATCTGGGTGCGAATGACTATGTCACAAAGCCGATCGATGGGAAGGACCTTATGGAGAAGGTGGCAACGCTGTTGACACGACGGGGCGAAAGCAAGACAGCGCCGGTCAACGATGACAGAACGCTGGTAAGAACGATTGCCACGCAACTGAAGAGCAAGGGGTTCTCAGCCCGTGTCACGGGGGGTGAAGACGAGACATCAAACGGGCAGCCACCATCCGCCGACAGCGGTACGGAGCCCAATGCTGCCTGACCGGCAGGGTTTCGCACCATCCAGCGGACGCTCAGCATGCCCTGGCTGGGCCGGTCGGCACGGTGGCGCCGACCGCGGGGCTGCTAAACGAGGCGGTCCAGTCTCCGCTCCAGGTCCCGCTGCCTGATGGTCAAGGTCAGATCACCGCGGGTCTTCTCCAGGACTCCTCGAACCACGTCAGTGGCCCTTCTCAATCCGAATGTCAGGGCATCCGGAAAGTCCATGGTTACCAGGACGCTGTAGATGTCGTCCATGCGGGAGAGGAGTGCCTCACAACGGGAAAGCTCTCCCTTCCTGATGGTGTCCAGGATATAGCGGCGCATCTCACCAACAGCTTCGGCCATCCCGTGAAGGTAGGCAGGGTAGCCGACCTCCAGCGCCTCCGGTTCGGGGAGGTCTTCCTCCAATACCAGGGCCAGAGTGATGCAGCCTTCGGCATATTCCTTTTGTGCATCGTGGACGAACCCGCCGTGCCGCATCTCGGGGTGCTCAGCCAGGGATTCGGCAGCCTCTTGCAGGACCTGCCGCGCCTTGTCCAGAAAGGAGCGGGTCCGGTCGAACTCGCCGCGATGCACAGCGCGGATGGCGTTGGCGCTGTGGCGGATCGCCTCCCGGCAGCGTCCCAGGGCCTTCTCTCGTGCTGTATCTCTGGCTGCGAAACTGGCCCGGATCCTCTGGGCTATGGCTTCGAGATCAGAGTTGCTTTTCTCCATCACCACTCTCCGTCATTCTAATTCCGCTGGCCCGCTCGACCAGCTCTCGTGCCGCCTCTTCCGGGTCCTCGGCACCCATAACGGCGCTGATCACGGCCACTGCATCAACGCCCGTGCTCATCACCTCTGCTACATTATCGGCGTTGATACCGCCGATAGCTATCACGGGCAGCGATACCTTCTCTCTCACCTTCCGCAGCGTCTCCAGCCCGATCACCATGGAGTCTGACTTTGACGGGCTGGCATAGACGGAGCCCACCGCTACGTAGTCCGCCCCCTCGGACTGAGCGCGCCTCGCCTGGGACATGGTATGCGTGGAGCACCCCAGCAGCCTGTCCATGGGCATGAGTCGGCGTGCCTCCTGCAATGGCAGGTCCTCCTGACCCAGGTGGAGTCCGTCAGCATCGGCAGCCAGAGCCACATCGAGGTAGTCATTGACTATGAACAACGCTCCACCCTCCCCGCACACCACCCTGAGCTTTCGGGCCAGGTTCACGATTTCTCCTCTGGCGTGCGCCTTGTCGCGCAACTGGATGGTGGTGGCCCCTCCGCGTATGGCTTGCGCAGCCACCAGCACCGGGTCCCGGCCAGCGAGGGCGGCCGTATCCAGGACGACGTAGAGCCCGGTCAGCCTGCTTGCCTTGTCTCGCCTCAACAGCCTGGCAACCAGCGTCTGCTCTAGCTCGTAGACCTGAAAGCGGGCACGGGCCAGATCGGCCGGGGTGGCTGGCAGGGGGTTGTGGGGTAGTCTGGCGAATTCCTCCAGGACCCTCAGAGACTCCTGGACCCTGCGCGCGTTTGCCGTGACCAGAGCGGGCAAGTCCCGGTGCTTTGCCTCCGCGCGCGGTCGGAATGGGGCGCCAACATCTCCTTTCACGTTTCGAGCGGCCAGCAACCCTGGCTCCAGTGGGTGCACGATCTTCTGTAGCCTGTGACGCAGGGTTTTCAGTTGCCGGCTGAGGGCGGCGTCATCGAGAAGGAAGCGAGCGACATCCTCGATAACCCTCAGCCCTTCTCCGAGGCGGTCCAGGTTAGCATCAATCAGGCGCAGCACTAGACCTCAGACAGGCCCGGCTGAAGCTCCTTCACCGGCCCGGGAAGCTCGCCCTCACGGGCGGCGCTGATCATATCCTGGACCTGAGAAGGCATCTCCATGCCCATTTCCTTGAACTTGTTCTCTGCCCAGCGGCCAATGTTGCGCGGGTCTTTGTAGTAATCGGGGCCCGCTTTCTCAGGGTCACCTGACTCTTCGTGCACCGTGGCCAGCGACCTGTGGTAGGCGAACCTCGAGAGGACGCGCCTCATCTCCTGGGAGCCACAGGCGGGACACACCGGGGACACGGGGGCACCGATCCTCTTGACAAAGATGCTCGTCTTCCCCTGGCAGGCGTTGCAGCAGTACTCGTAGATCGGCATGATGGTCTAGTCCTCTTCACTGGAGTCGTCGCCTGCAGTCCCGAACTCCCGGGCCTGCATGTCGCTGACAATGCTCTGCCAACTCTCGCCCCTCTCCAGCCTTTCCATCGTCTCCGCGTATTCGGAGTCCTTCGTTGCCTCTGATCCCTCCAGCCTGCGCGACCATTCGGCCAGGGCTTTGGGGTCGTTTGCCATCATGCGATTGACCAGGTCGGTGTCGCCAAGGATATCCTCGTAGACGTCCTGGTCTGTTTTCAGTCGGGCGAAGGTGGAGAAGAGGCGCGTCAGGTCCTTGCTACCGCAGCGCGTGCACGCAGCCTGGGGCGCCTCGGCAAAGCCCTTGACCAACAGGGAGACCTTGCAGTGGCAGTTGTTACAACGGTACTCATATATAGGCATGTCTGCTCACCTCGCAGCGATCTTTACTTTCGCCTCAGCACCAGTTGGGCTGCGTTCCTTCCCGACGCGATTGTTGCTGGTACTCCTCCGCCGGTATAAGTCCACTGCCCAGCTTGATAGAAGTTCTTGACGGGCGTCCTCTGGCTTCTTGTCCTGGTCCTGGGGGCAGGATACCAACCGAGCACGGCTCCATGAGTGTTTGAGGTGGACTCCTCCAGTGACGCCGGGCTGTTGATATGTCGGCATAGTATGTGGTTGGAGAGCCTGGGGATGACCTTCTCTGCCGAGGCCACGAGCCGGTCGGCTATGGCCTCTTCTTCTGCTTTCCAGTCCTGGACCGCGTCGTAGGGGAAGAGCGCCACGATTTGAACAGCAGAGGTGCTATCGGGTGCCTGAGACGGTTCAAGAATCGAATGTATGGTAATCCCCAGCCTGCAATTTGCCGGGTCAGTACCGAAGAGTCGGTCCGGGTCATCGGAGGGATTGTACACAATGGTGGCTGCGTCGAACCCCATTGCCTTCAGGTTCAGGCTGACCCCCAGAGAGACCACGAATGCAGAAGGTGATAGCGTGCCCCCATTGAGCCTGGCGATGAACCTGGAGCTGATGTACTGTTCTCCCAGAAGCCGGAGAAAGGTCTGTCTGGCATCTGCATTGGAGACAACGTGTCTCGCTCTGATCTGGGTCCCGTCCTTCAGCTTCACGCCGACCACCCTTCTGCCTTCTACCAGGAGCCTGTCAACTGCTGAGTTGAGGGCGAGATGGCCGCCGTACCTCTGCATCCCGTCCGCCAGGGCGTCTGCCAGGGCCTGCGCTCCCCGCCTGGGGTAGTACCTGTCTTCGCGGCTGCCCAGCTCCATCATAGGCAAACGGGCCATTACTCCGGGGTCATAGAGGGGAAACAGCGACAGAACGATGGCCCTTAGCTTTGGGTCGCTGAAGAAACCGTCGACTACCTGCCGCCAGGACTTGCGTCCGTACACCATGGCCCTGCGATACCTCACCAGAGACAGGATTGGCCAGGCCATCTTCTGCCACACGTTGGCCAGGTCTGCGGGCTTCCTGTTGAGCAGCCTTCCCGTCTCATCGGCCACTGCCCTGCACTCGCTCATGAACTGGCGAATTGCCAGGGTCTCCAGAGGGAAGGCCTGCGTCAGCTTGTCTTCCAGCTCTTCCGATGAGCTTATTCTGAAGTCGTAGCCGGTCCCGATCAGCCTGGTCGCGGGCCTGATCCGCATGAAATCGACGCTTTCCCTCAGCCCCAGGGAGTCCAGCGCTTGGTAGACGGAGCCGCCCAACTCACAGCCCGTCAGGTAGAGCAGACCGGTGTCAAAAACATACCCTCGGTGCTCAAAGGAGCTACAATAGCCACCCGGTCTGCCGTTCTGCTCCAGCACCAGGACGCTCTTCTTGTTCTTAGCTAGAAAAGCCCCACAGGTCAGGCCGCCTATTCCGGCGCCGACTATCACCACGTCATACGTGTCTTTGAAACTGGGCATAGTCTTCCTGTGCCGCTGTGCGGCTACTGGCTCGATTTTAGCATAGGGCACCTGCACAGTAAATTTCCCCTGAGCCAGGCGGCGGGGCGTTTCTCGGGCATGTTGGCACGGGTGCCTGGGTCATCTGGAGTAACCAGGGCGCTGACGCCACGGAACATGCTTTCTCCAGAGTCGGTGGGTGTTCTTCCTGGCTAGCCGCAGTCTTATTGACTGAAGTGGTAGAATAGCATATAGAAGGAGTAGTGTGCCTTTAGCTGTCTCCGTAGTCGGCAAGTCTAATTCCGGCAAGACTACATTACTGGAGAAGCTCGTGGGGGAGTTGAGGCGGCGGGGCCTTAACATAGCTGCAATAAAACACACTTCATCGGATTTCGACTTGGACCATCCCGGGAAGGATAGCTGGCGGCTTGCCAGAGCGGGCAGCCAGGCGGTGCTACTCAGTTCTCCTCAGAAGCTAGCGCTTATCCGATCAGTTGATCGGGAAGCCAGTGTCGAGGAGTTGTTAGCGCTGGCGGGCGAGGGGTTCGATCTCGTCCTAGTCGAAGGCTTCAAGAACAGTGGCCTGCCCAAAATAGAGGTGCACCGCAGGGAGCAGGGTGGCCTGCTGTTTGCGCCACGGGACCTCCTGGCCCTGGTTACGGATGAAGCAATCGACGCGTCCACCCCGCAGTTTTCCGCCGACGACGTGGGACCGCTGGCTGACCTCCTGGAGCGGATGGCCTTGACTCGCCGCCTCACTGATGAGGTCTCCCTTGTGGTGAACGGCGTTCCGGTGCAACTGAATGGCCTGACCCAGGACATCATCCAGAGGATGCTGCTGGGTATGCTGACACCACTGGCTGGTGACCAAGAGGTGAAGAACCTGCGGATTACTTTGCAGCGAGGACAGGCTTGATTCTTGGGGCTGAACAGTTTGTTTTTCAACCTCCGCCTCGTATCAGGTGGGCCAGGCGAATTCTCATCAAGCCCTGCGCCAACTGCCCAGTGCCCTACCCGGTGACCACCAGCAGGGACACCCTGGAGACTGTGATCTCAGCCATTCGCAGAGTGAGTGAGGCTGATATCATACTTCTGGAGGGCAGCCCACAGCAGGAGCCGATGAAGCCGGTCTATCAAGCTTTGAGCTACGATTTTCCCAGGGTGCTGACACTGGACGTGAGGGAATGCGTGCTGGTGGAAGTGGAGAACCCCCTGCCGCGTCCTTTCGCGCTGTCCACTTTCTGGCTGCCCAATGTTCTTCTCTACTGCGACTACCTGATATCGATTGCACCCTTCAAGGTCCTTGCCAAGCAGGGCAACTTCAGTGTCAGGAACTTGCTCGGCCTGCTCCCTGTGAGCAAGTACGGCGGTGAGAACGGCACTGATTGGGAGGCCCTGTACGAGTTGGGAATCGACAAGGTTATTGCCGACCTGTATTTCACGTTGCCCTTCGACCTGGGGATTGTCGATGGCAGGCAGAAGTTCCTCGGCACGGCTGAGTCAGCGGAGGGACGGGTGGAGGACTACGGCCATATCTTTGTCGGTGAGCCCTATGACGTCGACCGTGAAGCCTCACGGGCAGCGGGCGTGGTCACCGAGTATCTCCAGTGGATCGAGATTGCCAAGGCACAGCTTGCTGAGGCTGAGGGGTATACCTAGACCCGCCGCAGGCTAAGAGGTCGACCTGCTGGGCTGGGGCCAATCGCTGGGCTGGCCAAGCTTGCTCCAGTGCCCTTTCTCCTATCTGTTGACCTGCCTGACCTGAGCTGCGACAATCACTGGAAGACCGCGCTGCCCGGCAGGCACACGCCTTTGTTGTCAGCAGGGATTGACCCGAGGCGGTACGCATGGTCTGAACAATGGATGCTGTAGTCAATTTCTTTCGTCACCTGGGTCTATCCTTTATTCCTCTCTTCGTGGCCATAGATGCAGTCGGGGGGCTGCCGCTGATCTTGGGCATCACCAAGGATGAGGAAGAGCAGCAGAGGGCGAGGACGCTGCGGTATGCTCTACTAACCGCTTTCGCGCTTGGCCTGGGGTTCGTGGCTCTCGGCAAGTCCATATTCGCCGTGCTCAACATCGCCTCCTCGGACTTCCTCATAGCCGGTGGCATCATCCTCCTGGTCTTATCCGTCAAAGACATAATCACCGGCAAGTTCATTGAGACGGGGAGTGGCACGGGCGCCGCCGGACAGGTGGTCGGGGTTGTGCCCATAGGTACTCCTTTGATAGCCGGGCCGGCAACGCTGACCACCTTGCTTGTACTGATAGAGCAGCACGGTACCGGCCCGGTGGTGGTCGCCCTGCTCTTGAACCTGCTGGTGGCCTGGACCGTTTTTTCTCAGGCGAACAGGATCGCCCGTTTCCTGGGCACGGGCGGACTACAGGCAGCAGGCAAGATTGCCAGCCTTCTGCTGGCTGCTATTGCGGTGAACATGGTTCGCCAGGGTATAGGAGACGTCTAGGCGAGCTCGAGGCGCAATCCCTGGTCGAGGTCCGGGCCCTGAGGTCAGGCGGGGCGAAATTGAAGCAGTCCCGCTGTCTCTACTTTGTTTGACCTGGGCGAGCCCGTCCACTGGCGGTTACCGCGGCCCTGTCATCCGTCGGAAAACGGTGACAGCGATTGACAGGACAACTGCGAGGGCTATCAGGCCGCCCACAGCGGCCACTACGTAAATCCACACAGGCAGCGGCGTGCTAAACGTATAGTCTTCAGACAGGGTCTCGTTGCCCACGTCGTCAGTAGCCTTCACCCTAAAGTGGTACTCAGTCTTGAAGCTGAGGCCGGTCAGCCTGACGCTGTGCTCTGTCTTCAGCGTCGGGTCCGGGTCGGTGAACGATCCGTATTCGGTGTCCGTCCCGTACTGCAACTGCCCGTAGGCTGGCTCATCTGTGGTCCAGGTGATGACAGCCGAATCGGGCGTGATGTCACTGATGGTCACGTTTGATATCAC
>QMOF01000021.1 GCA_003650185.1 Chloroflexota bacterium
CCTTCTTTGCTGTATGTCCTGATCCAGGCCGAGCCACGGCGTACAGAGACTAGCTCCACTTCTCACGACACAGCTCGACCAGATCGGTCAGGTAAAAGTAACGTACTGACTTTCTTTCTGTTCCTCTCTCTCTATATCCAACCTGCCCCTTTATGATGAGGCGCTCCAGCACCCTGCCCACCTGATTGTAGCTAAGCCCTGAGCCGTTCGCAATCTCGGCGGTGGTGCTTTCAAACCGGCTCGCCAGAGCCTCCTGTTTCAGGAAATCAAGGATGGCTTGCTCTTCACTGTGTGGCATCATCACATATCCTATGATGCAAAGTATGATTTAGCTTAAGCATGATTATGGGATCTGTCAAGTCCTTGCGGGCCCGCACAGGGCAGGAGGAGCCCAAGGGATCATCCAAAATAACCACCAGTGTCGCAGGTGAGGCAGAAAACGCAGGAGAGGGCGAGGCGGTGTTCGGCTGGATGGTCGAACCGGCGAGATCGTTTCACAGGCGCTCTCTCTTGAAGTAGTCCTCGATCTTGGCAGCCAGTGCCTCCAGTTCCTGCTCGGCCAAGGCAAGGTTGCTCTCGAGCTTCTGCACGTAACCATCCACCTGGGGGTCTGTTGACCTGGCCCGGGCGAGCAGGTCGTTCACCCTGGCGATTTCTGCATCAAGCTCCGAGAAATCGATGCCTAGCTTGAATCTGGTGTTGAGGAACTCAAGGGGCTTCCTGCAGGCCGCGGGGTCTTCAACCGCGGCGAGATAGAAGGGCACCGATGTCCAAAGCCCCGCCCCGGCAACACCCCTCCTGTTGGCTTCCCATAGCAGGAAGGAACTCAGGGTCGGTCTCTGGCCGGGTGGGGTGTCGTGGTCAAAGTCGCCCGCCAGCCCGTACCGGGACAGATACTGCTTCATGTCTGGCGAACCGGCTATGGCAAACATTTGGCGCGGAGCGGTATGGGGGCTAAGAGAGAACATTCCCCCAACGGTGTAGATCTCCCTGGCGTTGCAGTACTGCTGGGCCACCTCCAGGATCGAATCCAGATACCTGTGCCATTCGCAGGCAGGCAAATCACCGTGGAAGAGCACCAGGTTGCTATCCCGGCAACAGTAGAACCTGGCTTCTGGGAACTCGGCTACGTCATCTTCGACGGTAACACCGCCCAGTGGAAAGAAGTCCACAGGCTCAATCTCTGCGAAGCAATGCCCTCTCAATTCCCTGGCCAGGTACTCGACCAGCTTACTCCCTATCCGCCCCCCGTCCTTGGCCCAGCCCACTATGAGACATGAGTCTGACAGGCCCGGTTCCATGTAGAGCTTATAAGGTTGCCGTTCGAGCATGCCTAGTCTTCTTTCCCTTTGAAGAACTTGTCAAGCTCCTCCAGAATCTTCCTCTTGTCTTCCTCGGTTATCGGCCCAGGCTCCGTGCTCCTGGTGTATGACACGTATCTCAGCTTGTCGAGCTGCTCACGTATTTCAGGCGAGAACTTGGCGTACAGTTCCTCGACTCGTTTCTCACCTCGCTCCACTGCCGCAACGAGGTCCTCACTTGTGGCATCGATGCCCAGGATGGCGTTCAACACTTCCACCACCGAGTGTGACGCCTTCGGGTAGGGTACAGACAGGCCCTGAAGGTACATCGGTATCTCACCCATTAGGCAGACAGCTTCGAGCCCTCGTTTCCTGGCAACCCCCAGGAGCAGACCGTTCAAGCCGGTTATGTTGCCTCGCCCCAGCCTTCCCTCCAGGTCGGACATCAGTATGGTGTTGGGATAGCCCTTTACCTCGTCAATCAGCTTGCTCTGGTTGGGTACTGCCCAGACTCTTGGCTTCATGGTGTGATGTACCGGAGCAACGGCTGCTCCGGATGTATAGGCTCTGCGGCATCCGAACTTCAGGGCCACGTCTAGGACGAGGTTGGCCATCTGGTACGCTCTTTTCCCTTCAGCGTACATGCCGCCTACCGGGGTTGGCTGCTCCTCAGCAATGAAGAAGAGCAAATCGACCTTCTCGGTCTTCCTGAAATAGAAGGTGTTACTGGGAAACTCCAGACCTTCCAGCACGCCATTCCTGACCAGTATCTTCTTGGGATAAAAAAAGTCCCACGGCTCGATCTCTCCGAGTTGCTCGGCTTCGAGTGCCTTTCTCAGAGCATCAGCCGCAATGACACCGATATTACCTATGCCCGGCCACGACGCTATCAGGACCGGACTGTTGAGGACTGGTTCCTTACGTAATCGTACACCCATCACTCCAGTTACCTTACTCTGCGGCATATCCTGCCGCGAACGGCCGGATCGTGTCACGTCGCGCTGTTGTTACGACTCCTGCAGTATCTCCATCATGACTGAGTGGACCCGGCCATTCGAGAACAGCAGGTCACTCCTCTCCGCCCTCCACTCACTGCCCCTGAAATCACTCACCTTCCCTCCTCCTTCAGATACAAGCAGCACTCCGGCAGCTACGTCCCATGGATCGATGCTTGTGGTGAAGTAAGCCTCCGCCCTTCCGGCTGCCACCCAGGCTGTCTCCAGGCCGGCTGACCCCAGTTTCCGTATGTCGATAGCCTGTGGGTAGACCCTGTTGAGAGTGCGCCCGGTCCTGGCCCTGTCCCGCTCACCGCCCTCACAATAGAGGAGGTAGCTTTCACCCAGTCGTGACACCTCGGAAACACTGATTCTGGCGTTGTTGAGGTAGGCTCCGTTTCCCTTCTCGGCCAGATATAGCTCATCGATTGCTGGCGCATAGACAGCCGCCAGGACCAGTTCGTTCAGGTGCATCAAGGCTATGCAGACCGAGAACAACGGGTTCCAGTTGGCAAAGTTGCCTGTGCCATCCAGTGAGTCCACAATCCAGAGCCAGTCTGGGTCACCGGCAAGGAATCCGCTCTCCTCCGTGAGCAGGCTATGCTCAGGGTATGCTTCCTTGATCCGTCCCACTATGAGACTATCGGCCATCCTGTCGTAGGTGGTTATGGCTTCCTTGGCAGAGCTGCGGAGGCTTACCAGGTGTGCCTCCTTCCTGAAATGTCTCATCAACGCCTCTCCTGCCTCCTTGCTCAGTCTCTCGATCAGATGGCTGGCGGAATGATAGAGCATACGCTGCACCTACCCCGAGGGATCTCCCTTGTCGCCGCATACTGACGCCGTGTAGACAATTCTACCACAATACTAAGATGGCGATGGCGCTTGCCAGGTTTCGACAGGAACTGGTTGGCGACTGAGAATTGCTCGCATGGTCTCATGTCACAGGGAGCGGGCCTGTAATAGACGCCGACGGATATGCGATAGAGTAGTCTTGACTTGTGGAGAGGCTTTTGTTTATACTAGGTCACTGGTTGCCCGAGTGGCGCAATGGTAGCGCAACCGACTTGTAATCGGTAGGTTAGTGGGTTCAAGTCCCCTCTCGGGCTGGTCAGGAGGGGTGGGTGAGTGGCTAATACCAACAGACTGTAAATCTGTCGCCCTAAGGGCTACGCAGGTTCGAATCCTGCCCCCTCCACCAGTGTGAGGTAGTGCAGTATGCCCACATAGCTCAGTTGGTAGAGCACGCCCTTGGTAAGGGCGAGGTCACCAGTTCGAATCTGGTTGTGGGCTGATAAATGAGGAGGCCGTAAATGTCAAAGAAACGTTTCGAGCGCGTCAAGCCGCATGTGAATGTTGGCACCATAGGCCATGTGGACCACGGGAAGACGACGTTGACCTCAGCAATGACCAGGGTACTGGCCGCCGCAGGCAGTGGTGAGACTTCATATCGCAGCTTTGATTCGATAGATAACGCGCCCGAAGAGAAGGCAAGGGGTCTGACCATCCAGATTGCGCACATAGAGTATGAGACGCCAAAGCGTCACTATGCTCATGTCGACTGCCCGGGCCACGCTGACTATATCAAGAACATGATCACCGGAGCTGCGCAGATGGACGGGGCCATACTGGTAGTCAGTGCGCCCGACGGCCCTATGCCTCAGACCAGGGAGCATATTCTGCTGGCACACCAGGTGGAGGTCCCCAGCATCGTCGTTGCCTTGAACAAGGTGGATGCCATGGATGACCCGGAGCTCCTTGATCTGGTGGAGTTGGAACTGAGGGAGTTGCTCAGCAAGTACGGCTTTCCGGGAGACGAGATACCTATAGTCAGGGTAAGCGCGCTCAAGGCAGGCGAGTGCGGTTGCGGCAAGAGGGAGTGTGAGTGGTGTGGCCGCATATGGGACTTGCTCGATGCGGTAGATGAATACATTCCCACTCCGGTGCGCGACAAGGACAAGCCATTCCTCATGCCGATTGAAGATGTTTTCAGCATCAAGGGACGCGGCACTGTGCCCACGGGCAGGGTTGAGAGAGGGGTGATCAGGCCGGGCGATCCAGTGGAGATCATAGGTCTGGGGCGTATGATCAGCACCGTGGCTGTCAGTGTGGAGATGTTCCACAAGACGCTGGACGAAGCAGAACCGGGGGATGCTGTTGGTATTCTGTTGAGGGGCGTCGACAGGGATGAGATCGAAAGGGGCATGGTAATAGCCAAACCCGGCTCGGTCAAGCCGCACAAGAAGGCCGAAGCACAGGTATACATATTGACCAAGGAGGAGGGCGGCAGGCACACTCCCTTCTTCAACGGGTACAAGCCGCAGTTTTACATCAGGACAACGGACGTCACTGGCAGTATTAGTCTCCCTGAGGGAGTCGAGATGGCTATGCCAGGTGATGACGTGAAGATGACGATAGACCTGATCAGCCCTGTGGCCCTTGAGGAGGGGTTGAGGTTCGCCATCAGAGAAGGTGGCAGGACGGTGGGTGCAGGGGTGTTCACGCGCGTCATTGAATAGGAGAACAGGTGGCCAAGAAGGGCGAAGCTAGGGCTGTCATTCATCTTGCTTGCACACAGTGCAAGGAAAGAACCTATACCACTACCAAGAACAGGAGAAATGATCCGCAGCGGCTGGAGTTGAAGAAGTACTGCCCCCGGTGCCGAACCCACACGTTGCATAGGGAGACCAAGTAGCCTCGGATGACCAAGGTTCTAGCCACAAAGAAGCGGCGCTTCAGGTTGGGGTTCTTCGCTGACACCATTGCTGAGCTCAAGAAGGTAGTCTGGCCTACGCGCCGGGAAGCAGTCCGACTGACCATCATGGTGCTCGCTGTATGCTTCATCATGGGCCTGCTGCTTAGCCTTCTTGACTATGGGTTTTCACGGCTTGTGGTCAAGTATCTCCTGCCGGGAGGATAGGCTGTTGTGGCGGAAGACGAAAAACGCTGGTACATGATCCACACTTACACAGGGCGCGAAGACCAGGTCAAGGTCAACCTTGAGCAGCGCATCAAGTCGATGGACGCCGCAGACAAGATTACCGAGGTGGTGGTACCAAGAGTGGAGGAGATCGAGATCAAGGAAGGCCAGCGACGCACTGTGGCCAAGAAGCTTTTCCCAGGCTATGTCTTGGTCAAGATGGAAATGAACAATGAGAACTGGAGCATAGTCCGCAATACCCCTGGAGTGACCAGTTTCGTGAGCCACCAGGACGAGCAAGGTAAGCTTATACCTGCCCCCCTGGATGATGAGGAGGTAGCCTCCATTCTGGAGCGGATGGAAGCCGGGGCTCCGCAGGTGACGGTGGGATTGACCAAAGGAGAAAGCGTGCGCATCACGGATGGTCCGTTCCTCGATTTTGCTGGCATAATCGACGAGATCATACCCGAGAAGGGCAAGGTCAGGGTACTGGTGTCCTTCTTCGGACGTGAGACGCCTGTGGAGCTTGACTTCCTACAAGTGGAGAAATTGTAAACATGGCAAAAAAGGTAAAAGCGGTCCTCAAGTTGCAGTTACCTGCTGGCAAGGCCACGCCTGCCCCTCCGGTTGGGCCGGCTTTAGGCCAGCACGGTGTGAACATAATGGCCTTTTGCAAGGAGTACAACCGAGCGTACCGCTGCGCAGGAGGGCACGATCGTTCCGGTGGAGCTTACCGTCTACGATGATCGGTCCTTTAGCTTCGTCCTGAAGACGCCGCCAGCCGCTGAGTTGCTCTTCAAAGCACTTGGCATAGAGCGGGGTAGTGGCTCACCAAGAGGACAGAAAGTCGGCAAGGTGTCCCGTGAGAAACTGCGTGAGATAGCCCAGGCCAAGATGAAGGACCTTAACACCAACGATATTGAGAAAGCAATGAAGATCATCGAGGGCACGGCGCGCAGCGCGGGAATCGAAGCAGAGTAGTCGAATGGCACAGCACGGAAAGAAGTATCAGGAAGCAAACAAGCTGGTAGACCCAAACGCCTCATACCCCCTGAACGAGGCCATAGAGTTGGCCAAGAAGGCGGCCTACGCTCGGTTCGA
Source organism: Chloroflexota bacterium (assembly GCA_003650185.1). Lineage (GTDB taxonomy): Bacteria > Chloroflexota > Dehalococcoidia > UBA2247 > RBG-13-53-26 > B9-G15. Next base: position 6,315 of record QMOF01000021.1, read on the forward strand.
CGAGACAGTGGAACTCCATCTCCGCATGAACCTCGATCCACGCAATGCCGACCAGCAGGTGAGAGGCACGACGTCACTGCCGCATGGCCTTGGCAAGAAGATTCGCATCCTGGTATTCGCTCAGGGTGAGGCGGCAAAGGTGGCTGAGCAAGCTGGGGCAGACTACGTGGGCGCGGACGACCTGATCAAGAAGATCGAAGATGGTTGGCTGGACTTCGATGTTGCCATTGCCACGCCTGACATGATGGGCAAGATAGGCAAGCTGGGGAAGATTCTTGGTCGCCGAGGGCTGATGCCAAATCCCAAGCTTGGAACAGTTGTTCCGGCGGCAGACCTCCCCAAGGTAATCGGCGAAGCAAGCAAGGGCCGGGTGGAATTCCGATTGGACCGCACAGGTAACATCCATCTGGCCGTGGGCAAGGTCGGTTTTGATACCGAGAAGCTGAGAGAGAACCTGCTCGCCGCCATTGAGGCCATCGTCAGAGCCAAACCTAGTGGCGCGAAAGGGCAGTATATCAGGCGCGCCACGATCGCCACGTCCATGGGTCCGGGCGTCAAGCTGGATCTCAGATCTGTGCTCGCCGCAATCTAGAATGGGCGAGCCGCAAGCCCCGAGTCCAATCCTACCAGAGCAAGGTCGGCAGCGCGCGGGCTGGAGAATCTGGAAAATGGAAAAAGGAGAGCAGGAATGGTAGGTGTAGTTTCGTATGGGGCGTACATTCCCATCTACAGACTGAGCCGAGAGGCTATCGGCAGCATGTGGGTGAAGGAGGTCGGCAAGGGTGAGAAAGCTGTAGCCAACGCCGACGAGGATAGTCTGACCATGGGCGTCGAAGCCGTGTTGGACTGCCTCAATGGCGCCGACCGTCGCCGCGTGGACGCTCTCTACTTCGCCACGGCTTCACCCCCCTACGTGGAAAAGCAATCAGCCAGCATAATCAGGGCAGCGGCCGACCTTCGCGAAGACATACTCACCATGGACATAGGACACTCCCTGAGGGGGGCCGGCTGTGCCATGAGAGCCGCCATGGACGCGGTGCGGGCAGGCTCGGCCAAACAGGCCCTCGTGGCTAGCGCCGAGTGCCGTGTACCCGCGCCAAACTCGGACTTCGAGGCAAACTTTGGTGACGGCGCGGCAGCCTTTCTGATAGGAGACTCGGACGTAGCTGCCGTCGTGGAAGCGAGCTACCACGTCTCCAGCGAGTTTGTGGACGTGTGGAAGAAGCCGGAAGACACCTACATGCAGACCTGGGAAGACCGGTTCATCAGGGATGAAGGATACCTCAAGATTCTGCCACAAGCGGTGTCAGCGCTGCTCAAGAAACAGGGAATGAACCCCAAGGAGATCACCAAGGCCGCCTTCTACGGACCGGATGCCAGGACACATGCAGCAATGGCAAGGGCGATGGGACTGGATGCCAAGACCCAGGTGCAGTCGGCCTTGTTCGACTCGGTGGGCAATACCGGTACTGCCCTGGCCCCTATGACCCTGGTGTCCGCCTTGGAAGAGGCGAAGGCAGGCGATACGCTGCTATATGCTACCTATGGCGATGGGGCCGACGTCTTCCTGCTTCGAGTGACGGAGCAAATCGAGAAGGTGAGAGATAGAAGAGGTATTAAGCGACACCTGGCCTCAAAGCTCATGCTCCCCAGCTACGGCAAGTATGTCGAGTTACGCGACCTCATGGAGTGGGAGCAGGGACGCCGTCCGGCGCGACGCTCCTCGCTGCCCGTAATATGGCGCGAGCGAGAACACCTTTTCCCGCTTTATGGGCAGAAGTGTCGCTCTTGCCAGAACATCCAGTACCCCAGACAAAGGGTGTGCATCTACTGCCAGGCGAAAGACAACTTCGAGCTTGTCCGACTTTCAGACAAGCAGGGCAAGGTATTCACTTTCAGCATGGACCAGAGAGCTATGGAAGTGGTGCTGCCGAAGGTCTTCACGGTGGTTGACCTTGACGGCGGAGGCAGGTTCTACAGTGTTATGACAGACCGGGATACCTCTAATATCGCAGTGGGTATGAAGGTCGAGATGACCTTCAGGCGTCAGCTAGAAGGCTCAGGACTGCACAACTATTTCTGGCGCGTCCGTCCAGTAAGGTGCTAAGGAGAGACGAATGGAAAGCTTAAAAGACAAAGTAGCCATTGTCGGTATGGGCTGTACTCCCTTCGGCGAGTTCTGGGACAAGGACCCCGTTGATCTGATAGTGGACGCGTCCTACGAGGCGTTTGAAGACGCCGGGGTGGAGCCGAAGGACATACAGGCTGCCTGGGTGGGGTATACCTCCGCCGACACGGCAATGACGGGCATAATCTTGGCCAGCGCGCTGCAGCTACAGTTTATACCTGTCACCCGGGTCGAGAATGCCTGCGGCACCGGGGCAGAGACCATAAGAGGGGCGGCGCTGGGCCTGGCATCGAAGGCGTATGACCTAGTGCTGGCAGTAGGCTGGGACAAGCTGAAGGATGCCGGGTTTGGAGGGATTGGCCAGGCATTTCCTGGCAAATGGCACCCGGTCTACGGAGCGGCCCCTGAAATAGGCGGCGCCGTAGCCCGTTACGCACTGGCGGCAACCAGGTACTTCTCCACTTATGGTCTGAGTCCGGATGAGGGCAAGAGGCTCCTGGCCCAGATATCGGTGAAAAGCCATTATAATGGGGCTCGAAATCCAAAAGCGTGGCTGCGGCGTCAGATTACGGTGGAGGACGTGCTGAATGCCCCACTGATAGCCTGGCCTCTCGGCCTCCTTGATTGCTGTGGCGTGAACGACGGCGCATCGGCAGCCATTCTCTGTCGCACCGAGGATGCCAGGTCTTTCCGGCCCGACGGCGACTACATAACCATCAAGGGAGTCGGCATCGCCTGCGGCCCCGGCTGGGGCAAGGAGCGCACCAACTACAGCTTCACCACCTGGGAGGAAACAGAGGCAGCGGCCAGGCAGGTCTACGACATGGCCGGCATCAAGAACCCGAGGAAGGAACTGAGCATGGCTGAAGTCCACGACTGTTTCTCCATTGCCGAGTTGATAGCTGCCGAGTCGCTCGGCATTTGTGAGAAGGGCCGGGCAAAGGAGGATATCCAGTCCGGTGCCTGGGAACAGGGAGGGGAGATCCCTATAAACATCAGTGGCGGCTTGAAGTCCTTTGGGCATCCGGCTGGTGCCAGCGGAGGCAGGGAGGTATACGAGTTCTACAAACAGTTCCAAGGGAAAGCGGAAGACTCATCACGCCAGCTGAAAGATGTCAGGCTCGGACTGGCCCATAACCAGGGTGGCCACCCCGGCAACTTCGTGTGCGGGATCACAGTCGTGGGTGAGCCCTAGTGACATAAGGAGGAAGCATACTTCCCTAAAGTCGTCCCATTGTGTACAATGTAGTTGGCTTGCCGTAGACCTCAGGTGCCAAGAAGGCTTAAAGGGCTCGCCTGACGAGGCAGATGGTTAACCAGTAGATCGTCCTGTCTGCCCCTGGGTTGTACGGCCCAGGGGTTTTGTTTAGCGGACCGCACGCAACGAGGAAAGAGCGATGAAAAGAGAAGAAAAAGACCAGGCTGTGACAAAGGCACAACGTTGGCTTGCTGATTGCAAGGTGGCCATCGTCACTGACTATCGCGGAATGACGGTCAGTGAAATGGCCGAATTGCGCCGACAGTTGAGAGTGGCGAACGTCGAGTACCACGTTGTGAAGAACAACTTGGCCGCCCTGGCAGCAGAGCGGGTCGGTAAGGGGGAACTGAAAAACCTGCTGGTCGGCCCCTCAGCAATTGCCTTTGGCTACGGCGAGGTATCCGAGCCACCCAGGATAATTGCCGAGTATGTACGCTCAGCCAAGGTGCCGCTTACTATCAGGGGGGGGGTGCTTGACAAGAGGCTGCTCAGTGCCAGCGAGGTAAACCTTCTGGCCACGCTGCCGCCGAGGGAGGTGCTCCTGGGTCGCCTGCTCGGCCAGATGCAGGCCCCCATTTCGTCACTGCTCAGTGTGCTGACAGCCAACCTAGCAGGGCTGGTGAGAGTTCTACAGGCAAGAGGGCAACAACTGGAAGGAGGTTAGGTAAATGACCAAGGATGAAATGATTGCCGCCATCAAGAACATGACAGTTCTCGAGCTATCAGAGCTGGTCAAAGCGTTGGAGGAGGAGTTCGGGGTCTCCGCTGCACCCGTGGCTATGGCAGCTCCGGCAGTTGGTGCGCCAGGCGCTGCCCCAGCAGCCGCTGAGCCAGCCGAGGAAGAGCAGACTGAGTTCAGCGTCATCCTGAAGGAGATAGGGGCCAACAAGATCAACGTCATCAAGGCAGTGCGCGAGGTAACTACGCTGGGACTGAAAGAAGCGAAGGAACTGGTGGAGAGTGCCCCGAAGCCGGTGAGAGAGGGAGTCACCAAAGAGGAGTCAGTCACCATCAAAGAGAAGCTCGAGGCGGCTGGGGCCACGGTAGAGGTGAAGTAGTCCCACCGGGTGCACAAGTCCGGCAGCGGACTGCCCTACGCCGGAAGGCGCTCCAGGATTATCACGCTTGTTTCGCTGGGCAGGCTCGACCTGGTAATGGTGACTCGGGGCTGAGACGTAACCTCCCTCAGCCCCATTTCGTTTACGAATTTGTTCAGGGGTTCAAGCCAGGAGACCGTTTCAGTCTGATAGTGCATGGGAATGACAATATTGGGGTTGAGAAGCCTGACTATCTCGGACGCTGTCTTGGCGTCGATGGTGGAGACCCCGCCCACAGGTACGAGCAGCACGTGTGCATCGCTTAGCTCCTCCACCTGGCGTGAAGACGGGGTGTGACCAAGGTCGCCCAGGTGACAGATGTGCACGTCTTCCATTTCGATGAGATAGGCAGTGTTCTTCCCCCTGATTTGACCCTCGTTTGCGTCGTGGAAGGTGGACAGTCCCACGATGAAAACATCGCTAATCTCGTATTCGCCAGGGTGGCTGACGACTTTCGGATTGCCCTCCACGCGCGGCCAGCAGTTGTGCCCCCGATGGTCGTGGCTCACAGTGACGATATCTGCCTGCAATCCCGGAGAGGCATGCCCGAAACTCTCGTCGTAGGGATCGGTGACCAGGGTCACCTGCCTCCCTTTGATCCTGAAGCAAGAATGCCCCAGCCAGCTGATCTCCATCTTGCATCAGCCTCCCTTCAGATCATGACACTTCTCTATCCCCAACCCCACCAGCACGCTGAGTCCGGTACCACAGCAGGAGCGAGGAACGGTTCACTCTCTCGCTCACCCAGCTTACGCTGAGGAGGAGCACAATGCAAACGCCGAGCCCCACCAGATCGTAGTTGGTGATCTCCAGCAACCTCACTGCCAGGGCCGTCCCCCCACCACCAACAACAGCCACCAATGCCCCCAGTGAATTGACCCTCAACCGTTTCTTATGGAAGCCTGCCAGGACGGGGATGACGACCCCGCTGGTAAACACTGTGTATGCCATCAGGAGGGAGCTGATCACGCCGCCCATTTTCAGGGCGATGAGCAGGGCAAGCAGTCCTATGAACGCTATTCCTCCCCTGGACACCTTCAGCCGATGCCGCTCCTCCGAGTCTGGCAGCAATCGCCGGTAGATGTCTTCGGTCAATATCGTGCTGGTGGTCAGCAGGCATGTGTCAGCAGAGGACATTATGGCAGCTAACAGGGCAGCGATGACCAGCCCGCTCAGCCCAATGGGCAGCAGTTCTTGGATCACGGTAGGGAAGGCCTGCTCCGCCCCGGTTCCCGGGAAAAGGACCTTGGCCCCCATACCGATGAAGGCGATAGCGAAGGCGGCCGGCACTATGGCTGCTGCGGTCCAAAGGGCCGCGGACCTGGCCACCCCTTCGCTCTTGGCACAGAACAGTCGCGAGTATATGTCTGGCCCCACCACATAGGTTGCCCCGACCACTATCAGCAGAGTCACCAGGTCGCTCCAGTCGAATCCCTCTCTCACCGGGAACCGCAGATAGGCGGAGGGGAGAGACTCGGTGAGTCCGCCGATCCAACCCACATGATGTAGTGTGGAGAACAGGGCCACAAAGATCCCCACCATCAATATGCCGGACTGGATGAAGTCGGTGCGGATTATGGAGTATTGGGCTCCCAGGGCGGTATAGGCTATGAACACCAGAGCACAGATGACCATCAGCATGGTGGTCGAGCCGGGTACCAGAACACTCAGAACCTTGCCCGCGGCCACTATCTGCGCGGCTATGATGCCTACCCAGGAGACAACGATAAGTATCGAGGCGACCAGGCCAGCCTCTCTACCGTACTGTTTCTCCACCAGCTCAGGCAAGGTGTAGAGGCCATGTTGCCTGACCTTCTTGGCCCAGAAGAGTCCTAGAACGATCAGGCCCACCGCCCCTACCAGCAGCCACCAGGCTCCAGTAAGCCCTCTGGTGAATCCCCATCCGGCGAGGCCCACCGTAGCCGAGGCACCGATAGTGGTCGCGAAGAGAGATCCGGCCAGCAGTAGCCCCGATGCCTTCCGGTTAGCCACGAAGAAACCGTCAGCCCCGGAGACACGCTTCCTGCGGTAGGCGTAAAGGCCAACCAGGAGCATGCACACCAGGTAGAGAGCTACGATCGACAGGTCAACCATCCGTGGCTCCTTGCCGGAATGCTGGTGTCACTACCTGACATTGCTCTCACCTAGCACCTGATATTCTCAACCGTTTACCGTGTAGCTGAGGTAGGCCGAGACGGCGAAAAGCCCTATCATCAAGGGAACGTACCAACTAAAACCGAGACGCGTCTTGCGCTGTGTCCGCGAGACGACTGCCGCCATCACCAGGCAGGTCATTGCCAGTACTACCAGGCCCGTGAAGAAATGGCTCTCGGACACCGCAGCTAGGATCGGCCCCTCCCGGTAGCAGACATCGTCCACAGCGATGATGACCATGTTGAACATATTGCTTCCAATGATGTCAGCAATACACATGTCCACCGCCCCGATCTGCAAAGCGGCGAAAGAGACGCTTATTTCAGGCAGCGACGTGGTGATGGCAATGAACAGGCTGCCCACGAAGCTCTGGCCCCAGCCTGTGACTTCCGCTATGTCCTGGCCGATGTATGCCAGCCAGGTGCCTGCCCCTATGACGAATGCTGCTGCCACAGCAAATGTGAGGTAGGTCCTCGTGGACGACACCGCGTCGTATTGCGCATCCAATGCCTCATCGGCCAGCAAAGCCTGGCTTTTCTCGTACCTGAAGACCATCCTCATCATGATAAGGTACAGAAAGACGATGATCGGGGTATACACGCCGATCCATCCCAGCCCCATCCCACTCACCCGGGCACTGATCAGAACACAGAGAGCGACGAAGCCCACAAGGGCCATGCTCAGCCCGGCAGGAAGCAAATGCCGTGTGCTGGCGGCACTCAGCAGCGGCCCATTCTGGTAGGCAACGTCCGCTACCGCCAGTATCAGCAGGTTCACGACGTTGGATCCGAAGATGTCACCCACGGTAAGGTCTGGTGCCTTGACCAGTACCGAGGAGCTTATCCCGTTGAACAGCTCTGGCAGCGAGGTCACTATCGAGATCAGCAGCAGGCCAATCCACAAGCCGCCCAAGCCGGTCTTAGTAGCAATCACATCCCCGTATCTGGCTACCTTCCTGCCCGCAACCAGGATGATGAGCACGCAGAGACAGAACTTAAGCCAGACGAAGAATGTGTCCACTTGCCATCCGAGTGACTAGGGGGCAAGAATACCCAGGAATATCCCAGCGACCACCGAGGTAGCTATAGCACCAGCCATGTTGGGCCCCATGGCATGCATCAGGAGGAAATTGCGGGGGTTCGCCTTCTGTCCCTCCCGCTGGGCTACCCTGGCTGCCATAGGTACAGCAGAGACACCGGCCGCCCCAATCAACGGATTTATCTTCTCCTTCAGAAAGAGGTTGACAAACTTGGCGCCCAACAGGCCTCCGGCTGTGGACAGGGCAAAAGCAACGATCGCCAGCCCGACTATGGCCAGTGTCTTGTAGTCGAAGAATACCTCAGCAGACATCAAGGCACCAACGGTGAGGCCCAGGATGAAGGTCAGCACGTCCGTGAAAACTCCGCCCGCGGACTCGGCCAGCCTGTCGGTGACGCCACTAACCCGCAGCAGGTTGCCAAACATGAGCATCCCAATAAGTGGGGCCGACTTCGGTACCAGCAATGCCGCCACTACAAACACCACAATGGGGAAGAGTATCAGCTCCAGCCTGGACACCTCGCGAACCTGTGGCTTCATGTAGATGGCTCGTTCTCTTTTCGTAGTGAGCAATCGTATTACCGGTGGCTGGAGAATAGGTACCAGGGCCATGTAGGAGTACGCCACCAGAGTAATTGGGCCCAGGAGTTGAGGGGCCAATTGGACTGTCATGAACACGGTCGGCGGACCGTCGGAGCCGCCGATGATACCTACACAGGCTGCCTCCTCCATGGTTTCGAACCATCCGGTAACGTAGGCAATCAGAAAGACACAGAAAACACCAAGTTGTGCCGTGGCTCCAAAAAGAAAAGAAATAGGACGGGCGATGGCAGGGCCGAAATCGATCATGGAGCCGACTCCCAGGAAGATGAGCAGAGGTACAATCTCGCTGGCGATCCCGTAGTTGAACAGGAGATTGAGCACGCCGATCTCGCCCCTCTCCAACTCTGCCAGTCCACCGTGGGCTGGCACTCCCTGTTCGTGGATCATCAGACCGCCCAGAAGCGGGTCCACCGAGTTGACCAGGATGATCCCGAAGCCGATCGGCACTAGCAACACGGGCTCCATCTTCTTGGCAATCCCCAAGTAGATGAGAGCCCCGCCTATGAATATCATGGCAATGTTGCCGGCAGTCAGGCCCCAGATATCGTATCCGAACATACGTGCTTACCAAAAGGACGGGAGTTCGGCTGTCTCCTGCCGGGGCAGGTGACTAGCTCGCCTCGCCACCAGTATCTTGCTCCCCCTTCTTGGCCTCTCGTTTCTGCAACACAAGCCCTACCACCCAGCACACTGTAGCCAGGATCAGCAATACAAGAACGGTCGTGCCGAAGCTACGACCAGCCAACTTCAATGACTCGAACCAGTCCTCAGGCAAACGCCATGCCTCTTGACTAAACTGTGGGGACCCCCCTGAGGCAGAAATTATACTGTCGCGAAAGAACCAAGTCAACTGAGGCGGACTCTCCTGTTACCATCAGGGGCGGGTTCGTGGCAGTCCTGGGGGTGTCTGAGAATGGGCACGGTGGGCGAAACGTAGCGCACTCCTTGGGTGCGGTTCATCCCAACGGTGTGCTCAAGCCCCCTGTACCACCCACTGATTCGGGGTCCGAAACCAGCGATTGACTCGACCGCCTGTGGCGGCCTAACAATCTATCGTGCTGGTCACCCAGCACCACAAAGGATGAGAATTGCAGCCGCTGATCTCGCTGGCTGATGCACCGGACCCAAGCCGCCGCCAGGCTGACAGGGTGGGTGAAGCGAAGCGGAGCCGACCACCCTCCCTGACCCCCACCAGACCTGCCTCTTACACC